>JAFTAC010000082.1 GCA_017458805.1 Victivallales bacterium
GATTCCGCGTCCCTTGCCGCAGGTAGTCTCCTTGAGGTAGCCCAGTTCGGGCTCACCAACGCGGAAACGCGCCGTCAGCGGCGGCTGCGATACGGTGATGGAGGTAGGTGCGATGGGACCTGGATTAGGCGGGAACAACTTGTCCAATATGGTATTGTTGATGCGTTTGCCGTGGGAGTCATAGCGTCCAGGTGCGACATCCGCGATGATTGTGGCACCGTCTTCAGCAGCCTTGACGAGGTTGGCGCGCTCTGCGTTGGAGAGGGCCAGCGCCATGGGCAGGATGACAGCCTTGAAGCCGCGCGATGCGAACTCGGGGGCTGCCAGCTCCTCGTATGTGATGAAGCGGAAGCTGATTTTCAGGTCGCGCAGGAGCTCGTCCCACCCCGTCTGGGTGTTCTGCCAGTCGGCGACACCGATGCCGCCGTTCATGGCGGTGAAGAGGGATGGCTGGCTGTAGAGGATGGCGACAGGGCGCGTTTCCTTGTCTGCGGTGAGCAGAAGCTTGGCGAGTCCGCGCTTCAGAAGCTGGAACTCGTTGGCATAGGCGATAAGGTTGCCTGTGGGGGAGCCATCGCCATTGTAGGCGGAGCCATGCCAGTTCCAGGAGATGTTCGCCCCCTTGAAGAGGTTGCTCCACTGGGGGGAGCACTGGTACACCTCGCAGACGTTTTCGCTGCCGACGTAGCCGCCGCCCCACTGGCCGAGCAGGGTGCCTGGCAGCGCAAAGTCGTTGACGAGGGTGGTCTGCACGCCGTTGTAGTAGGAGAGGCAGGTGCAGTGCTTCATCAACTGCGCCCAGTCATATCCATAACCTGGCACCTGGGTGCCCGAGAGGCCGACCTGCGCCGTTGGAACCACGTGGCGGATAATCTCCTCTCGCTTGCCGACATACTGATGCGCATAGACACTGCTCATGAACATCTTGTGGTCGAGCCACTGCGAGAGATTGTCGCTGTTCGCTACAGGCTCTTTCTGGACAGGTGTCGCCTCTGCGAAGGAGGCGTAGTTCGTTCCCCACGCCTCGTTCAGCTTGGCGATGGTTCCATACTGCGCCTGGAGGTACTTGCGGAACTCGGCGAGGCAGTGCTCGCTGTAGCAGACAGTGGAGCCGAGGAACTGCTCATCGCCCAGCTCGTTGTAGATGAGCGCATAGTAGTTGGCATTGTTGTTGCGCTGCTTTTCGTTGATGCCTTCCGTGGCGCGCTTCACGACATCAGGGTCGTTGTAGCATGGTTTGCGGATTGGGTCGGTGGGCACGTCCGATCGGTAAACATCTGTGTTTTCGTTGGCGACGTGGCCGAGGTTGAGCACAAGAGGATAGAAGCCCAGGTTTAGTTCGTTGCGCAGCACACCGTTGGAGATGAGGTCATGGCGTCCCTCGCAGGAGAAGAGGTCGAAGCTGAGGTTGCGGAGCATACCCGTAAGGAGAAGACGCGCGCCCCACATGCCCGCATGGTAGTCGGTGGGGTCGAGCTTGCGGTCGGGCAAGGAGACCTCGCCCATCAGCTGCGTCTGCACCTGGCCGTTCCGCACGAGGCGGGCAAAGACGCGGTAGAGAATCGTGTAGGGTGCGTGTGTTTCAAGGGAGAACTCGACCTGCGAGGCGGCGGGTTTCGATGCCTTGGCGACGATGCGGTTTTCCGTGTCCTCCAGCTCGACTTCGATGGTGTCGCCCTGCTGGATATTCTCTGCCTTGATGGTGAAAACGATAGGCTTGCCTGTCGCATAGATGCGGTCCTGGCGGGCATATTCGATGCTGATGGGGGAGGCGACTGGCGTGTCGAAACGGATGGCACCTGCGTCAATGACCTTTTCAAAGCCTTTCCCCGAGGTGTTGTTGGGATACTGCAGCTTGTAGTGGACGATATGGCAGCCACCAGGCAGGACAGGTGGCTGCACACTGACAGTGTTTTCGCCGACGGCAAGGGAAACCTCCTGTTCGGCGACGGCATCCACTGTTCGGAAGGTGGTTCTATAGACGATTTTTAGATGCGCATTGGTTGCCTTGCGTGCGTTCAGCTTGAACTCCAAGGCACCTTCCTTATATTCTGCGGCTGTGAAGGTGGCATCGGGCAGGACTCCCGCCTTCTGGCGGATGGCCTTGGCGAGCGGGAGGAAGGGGTATTCCCAGAAGGGGAAGTCACGGCTGAAATAGGCGGGCGATGTCTGGTAGCGCTGCTCGGGCGGCGTGCTTGGAAAATTACGCAGCATCGCATAGTGCGCGTTTCCGAAATTGAAGACGAACGCCTTTTCGCAGGCCTGCATATACGAGTTGACGTACTTGGCGTCGTTCATGCGGGGGATGAGCATCCATTCGGGGGGAATGGTCTTCAGCGGCTTGCCCGTGAGTTTTTCAGGAATCTTCTTGCAGTCAAGGAAGACGACTTCCATTCCTTTTTCCTGTAGGGCGGCAATGGCTTCCGTGAAGGCAAGATTGGTGTCGTATTTGTCGAACTCAAGCCCTTGGACGAGGGCGACTTTGGGCGTGGTTTTCAGCGCTTTGATGCGTTCGATGGAGTATGGCTCCAGGATGTTGTCGTTGAGGGCCACTCCAACGCCGAAGGAGTAGTTGCTCTTGACTCCGTTGAGTTTGGGGAGCAGGGGGATGAAGGTGTAGTTCAAGTCCACGCGCTGAGATAGCTCGACGATTTGCCGACGCGAGGCGTCCTCATTGCTGCCGATGATTGTGCAGCAGTAGAGGAGTTCAGGGAGTTGGAAGGCGGAGGGCTTGAACCATGTTTCGTGGGGGGTCACATAGGTGTGGTTGATTTTTTCCATCAGCGGCAGAGGGGCGTAGCCGTTCAGGATGGCGCTTTCACGTGCCGTCTCCAGAGCGGACTTTGGGGTGAAGAGGTAGTCCTCTGGCACGATAGAGACCTCGTCAATCCACATCGTGCTTTCGCGGCTTGCAGAGTGAAGCTGGAAACCGATGCTGAAGAAGGCGGCTTCTGGCGGGAGGCGGAACGGCTTTGAAATATGCTTCCATTCGTATGATTTCTTGCTGTCGTCGAAATAGACTTTGGCAGTTTGGATTGGCTTGTTGTCTGCCGTGTAGGCGGTTAGATAGACGATGGCGTATTTTTTATCTGGATTGTCGCATTTCACCCATGTGCTGAAATTGTAGGTCTTGTCGGGTTCGGCAACGAAGAAGTTGGTAAAGACAGGCGTGTTGGGCTTGCCCTCCTGCTTGATTCGAATGCCGTAGGAGCCGTCGCATCCTGCGCCTTTTTCCCAGAAGTGGACTTGACGGTTGAGGGTGGTAGTGTGCCAGAAGAAGCCTTTTGCAAAGAGGTTCTTTTCGTCTGGCTGTTCGAATGAGCCGTTGAAGAAGATTTCGGGGCCTTCTGCGTCCAACTGCGGAGCGGTATTTGGCTCTGCGTCGAGCACGATGCGGCAGGTTATGTTGGCTTTACCGAGGCAGGGGCGCGGAACGTAGCCGCCGAGTTTATCGAATGCAAGGCCGTCTTTGAACTCCGTGTAATAATAGCCGTGGCCGCCCATGGACGGAACCTTGAAGAGCAGTTGCTTGCGTCCGTCGGGGAGGAGCTTGACGGTGGAGGGCAGCGGCCTGTCCCTGTCAATGCGCTTGTTGCAGACTTCATAGACGGCGACGCGCGAAGGCTCCGCGTCTGGCGGCAGGATGGCGGAACGGATGCTCTCATTGTACTGGCGAGGAATTACGAAATCCACGAAATGCTGCGGGTCGGCGAAAACGCCTGTTTTGGGGGAGGATGTGCGGCGGTAGGCGGGGGTGTCAGGCATGACGCTTGGCTCGCGCCCCTGCACGTTGTCGCCAATCTTGTAGTCGGGCGACTGCGCCATCTTGCGGGCTAGTGCGGCTGCGTTGTCGCTGATGGTGAAGGTGGCAGTGAAGGAGATTTCGCCGTTGGCTGGCACCTCCAGTTCGCGGGTTATCATCTCGCTGGTATTGATGGCGGCGCTTTGCCGCGTGGAGCACCAGTTGTAGAAGCCACCGCAGATGTCTGGCGGCAGGGTCATGACCATGCCTTGGCTAGTTTCTTTGCCGCCTATGGAGATGAGCGAAAGGTTGGGGGATGGTCCCCACTCGTCGTGCGTTGAGGTGCCAGGGTGCGTGAACTCGTGCAACTCGCCCTTGCGCGGCTGCAGGATGAGGTTGGCGGAGCCCGCCTCGTCGTAAAGCGCGAAGAAGGTCTGGAGCCAGATGCCTGCAAAGTGGGGCTTGCCGTCCAGGTTCTTCAAGGAGTAGAGGACGGTGAAGTTCTCCTTGTTGGCGGGGAACTGGAAGGTCTTGGTGATGCGCAGCCAGTCGAAGCATGCTGTGCCCTGCGTGGTCAGCGTCACGTCATAGCCGCGTTGCGGAGTGCGCGTGTAGCTTACCATGCGGTACTCTAGATTTGCAAAGGTTTCCTGCAAGGAGACTTCCCCTGCCTGTGCAAAGACGCGCTCCGTGACACTGGTGTGCCCAGGGAAGCTGAGCACTGCATTGTTCTTTTTGCGCGTTAGCTGCGTAATGCCGCCCCCCTTGAAGGCAAAATCCGCCACAATTGCCTTGTTGTCAACGGTGAAATCGGCGGCGAATACCGCCAGCGTCATAATGCAGGATAGAAAAAAGGTACTTTTCATGGCTTTTTTTCCTTGTTTGCACGGCACAGAGGCCGTGCTTTCTCCAGGCGGGGCGCACGGCACAGAGGCCGTGCTTCTCAATGCAGCCCTATAGCAGCAACCTGCCGCCATCGATGAGGTGGGCGGAGCCTGTGATGAAGCCGCCCTGCTTGTCGTCGCAGAGGTACATGATGAAGTCGCAGAGTTCCCATGGTTCAGCGGCGCGTCCGAGGGCCGTCTTCATGTTGGCCATGGCGGGGCGCGTCAGCACGGGGCCAGGGATGACGCAGCAGGCACGGACACCGTGCGGCGCACCGATTTGCGCCAACCCTTTGGTGACGCCGTGCATGGCGGATTTTGCCGCCGCGTAATCGACGCACATCGCGCTGCCTTCCTCGCCTGTGACGGAGCCGAAGGTGATGATGACGCCGTGCTTGTTCTTGATCATTTCGCCGATGACACCACGGCTAAAGAGTACAGCACCCTTCAAGTTGACGTCAAGGCCCCATTCGATGATGGCAGGGTCCCGCTCGTACCAGGTGTCCTTGCAGGAAAAGACGCGAGAGGAGGCCCCACCCGCCGCGTTGATGAGGTAGTCGATGCGTCCCCACTTCTCAACTGTCGTTTTCACCGCTTTTTCGATATCGCTGAACTTGCGGACATCGACGCCGAGTCCGATGGCCTCGCCGCCATTGTCGCATATCTCCTGCGCCTTCGTCTTCGCCGCCTCTTCATTGACATCACAGAGCACGACTTTGGCGCCTGACTGCGCGAACTTCTGCCCGCAGAGAAGCCCCATGCCAGAGGCTCCACCGCTGCACATCGCCACATAACCTGTAAAATCCAGTTTCAGTTCCATTGTTTGGTTCCTTATTAAATTTGTTGTTCACGCTCTGAAGGAGCGTGAACTCAGGACGTTAGTACACGGACTCGGGGAAGTAGTGCTCTTGTGCGCTATCCTTATCGACAATCTGCGACTTGATGATGATCTCCTTCTGGGGCGGGGCTTCGCCGCGCAGAACTGTGACGGTTTCATCGATGGCTTTGGAAATCATCTGCGGCGGGTAGGTGACGGTCGCTTTGATGAGCGGGTCGCCATCCAGGATGGGCTTGACAATCAGCTTGCTGCCGCCACCGCCTACGAAGGCCTTCACATCCTTGCGGCCAGACTCGCGGTAGGCCTTGATAGCGCCCAGCAGAACGTCGTCATCGCCCGCCCAGACGGCGTCGATTTTCGGGTACTTCAGCAGGTAGCTCTCCATCAGCGCAAGGCCCTTTTCCGTGTTCCAGTTGGCTGGCTGTGATTCCATGACGCGGATGCCAGGGGCGGCCTTGAGGGCATTGTTGAAGCCTGTGACGCGCTGGGTGTTGATGGGGCAAGGGATGCCCTCCATCACAAGGATGTCGCCCTTGCCGTCCAGCAACTTGATGATGGCCTGTCCTGCCGCCTCGCCGAAACTGGTGTTGTCGCCGTTGACGAAGATGTCCTCAATCGGTTCCGTGAGCGGGTTGGAGACGACTGTCAGAAAGATGTGCTGCTCCTTCGCACGCTTGCAGACCTGCGTGAGAGGACCAGGTTCCTGCGCCATTACGACAAGCCCGTTCAAGTCACGTATGAGCAAATCTTCGATGCTGTTCGCCTGCTCAGTGGGATTGGAGGCGGTGGCGAAGATAATCTCCACGTCCGTCCCCTTGTACTTTTTCTGGGTTTGCTCTGCGGCCCAGACGACTCCGCCCGCCCAGCCGTGCGTCGCGGCGGGGATTGAGACTCCGATGCGGATGGTTTTCTTCGCAGCCTCCTGCTTTTTGCCACATCCAAAGACGAGCAGCGCTGCCATCAGGGCCAGTATCAGGTTCTTTAGTTTCATTTTTCTTGTCTCCTTTTTATGGTTATTTGACTTCAAATGCAAACAGCTTGCAACTATCTGCGCCCCAAGTGGACTCTGGGACGAAACGGATGGCTGTGGTGGTGGCGTCGAGGGGCACTTTCACCAGCCGCTGGTAGTTGTTCTCCTCGCGGAAGATGGTCTGCCAGGAGCCGTCTTCGCACCTTGCCTCGATGCGGAAGGACTTGACGATGGTGTGGGGGACTGTCCTGGGCGGCTGGTGCAGCGGATAGTTGCTCAGGATGTTCTTCTCCCAATGCGTCGAGGCCGCACCTTGCCCTTTGCGGTTCAGGTCTGAATCGAAGGTGAATCGCGCGAGCGTGACATGTGCGGGTGCGTTGAACTCGTACTCTACCCAGGAGCCATGGGCCCCTGTCCATGAGTTGTCGTTCAACGCGCCAGAGGCATCCCTGACAGGGCGGTCGATGCCGTTTCGAAGCGGCTCTGGGTTGCCTTCCGAGGCGGTCAGGCGGGCAGTCTGCGAGAGTTCTGGTATGGCTCTCGTGAACCAGGGAAGGTAGGAATCGTCGTCGGCGAGTGTCTGGCGCAGCTCGGCGATGTGGTGTTCATAGACTCCTGCTGGTGTGCATTTTTCGCGTATGGCGATGGCGGCTGCTGTGCCTGCCGCCTGCCCCATGGTGGCGCAGGTGAACATCACGCGCGTGGAGCTCAATGCCGCATGGGTAACGCTCACATTCCGCCCAGCGAACATCAGGTTCTTGATGTTGCGGGAGTAGAGGCAGCGGTAGGGGATGCCGTAGGGGGAGGGGGCTGGGTGGAAGATGGTCGGCTGGCCAGGGTAGGCAAAGCCGCCTGGGGCATGGTCGTCCATCGTCCAGCCGCCGTATGCGATGAGGTCGTCGAAGCGGCCCTCGGCGCGGACCTCGTTTTGGGTAAGGATGTGCGCGCCGATGTAGCGGCGGCTTTCGCGCTTGCCAGGCAGGAAGCCGACCCAGTCCAAATCCCAGTTTTCCGCACCGTAGTTGCCGCGGTTCTTGATGAGGTCCCAGACGCCGAAGGCGATGGGGAGCAGCCTGTCCCGCAGGGCTTCGGTGTCGTGGATGGAATCGTCTTCGCCGCCGAGTTCAATCCACCAGAAGTTGTTGAGGCCCTTGAAGCCGATGTGGCGGTTTGGAATGTCGTCTGGGCTGTTGAATACACGTGCCCACTTGGGCGGGATGTAGGTGACGGGGTGGTCGGTTTCGCGGGCTTGGAGCAGGCAGCTCATGCCCATGGTCTTGCGGTCGGCCTCCTCTGGCTCGATGTCTTCGCCGAACTCTGCGCGTGCTTCGCGTCCGATGCGGTATTCGGCACCCGTGAGGGTGGAGAGGATGCTGTCGCCCGAGCAGTCCAGGAAAAGGTCTGCGGAAAAGGTGTGCCAGGTTTCTGCGGTGCCCTGCCAGCCTGTCACGGAGCGGATGGTGCCGTCGCCATTCATCTGGGCGTCATTGACGGAGCAGTTCAGGAATAGCTCGACGCCCGGCGTGAACTTGACGAACTCGTACATCACGCTGTCCCAGATGGAGAAGTTGGAGGTGGGGTTGCGGTAGTTGTTCTCCAAGTTGATCTCTTCGACCAGCCCAGTTTCGCGCATGTTTTCGCCGTGTGCGCCGCTGAACCACATGCGCACTTCGCTGGAGGCGTTGCCACCCAGGACGGGACGGTCGTTGATGAGGACGACGCGGGCCCCGTGCCGCGCCGCCGCCACGGCGGCGCACATCCCCGAGATGCCGCCGCCGACAATGCAGATGTCTGACGTGTGTGATAGGTGTTTCATGGTTATTTCAGGCTTATCTCGTTGAACAAGCAGAAGGTGAATTATACATTATTATACCATGAATTCTTGATTTTTGCAATTTTCCCATTTCCAAAAACACAAAAATAACAAAAAACATTTGACAAGCGTGAAAAGGGTGGTATTATATATGGCGTGATGCCAGATACGTCCTCTGAACATTTTAATAGACGGGGTCTATATGACCTTATTTTTTCTTTTTTAGCAGAGAGAATCTGATGGCATCACTTTTTTTGTTTTTAGGGAGTACACCAGATAGATGAAAGCTGACGTTTTTCCAGAAAGGTTGCGTGAGGCACTACGCAGGAAGCTGATAGAGCTTGAGTGCAGCAACAAGGTGGCAGGCGTGATTTTTGATGTAGAGGCCATCAGTCTGGCAGACTGGCTTAACGGCAATACCAAGAGCATTTCTCCTGAACACAAGGCTGATGTCAGTTTCTTTGTGGCGGGCTATCTGGATGGTTTTATGGATTGGCTCAAGCTGGAGGCGGATGCTTCGCCAGAAGAGGCAAGGGCTTTGTGCCATGTGCTCTTTGCGTTGTGCCGCAAAATACAGAGTGGCAAAGAAGTTGTTTGGGGCGGCGACAAGAAGGTTGTTTCTTTGGAGCAGGCTGTGAATGACCTGCTCAAAAACACGTTGGCAGAGGCGTGTTAGCGTTCGTTTAGAATTTCTTCTGGCGAAGCCGTGCCTGTCATTTTTAGCTTCCGAATGGTGATGGCCGAGGCACGGCATCCCAATTGTGCAGCTTCCAGAAGGGAGGCTCCAGCGCCGATGGCGCAGGCAAAGGCGGAGAGGAAGGTGTCGCCAGCACCGCAGATGTCGATTTCACCCGTGACCTTGACGGCGGGGATGTGGGTGGAAACGCTGTTTTCGCAGACCACGCAACCCTGATCGCCATTCGTGATGATGACGGGCCTGCTTGTCAGGCGTTCCAGCGAGGTGGCTGCTTGCATAAGCGGTGCGAGTTCTGTGGTGACTGGGCTGTTTACCGCACGGCACGCCTCGATGGCGTTCGGCTTGATGATGACATGGTGATAGTCGGCAATGTGGTCGCGGCTATCCACAACCACCGTGAGACCAGCTTTGCCCAGCACAGTGATTCGCTGGCGAATCGGTGGCGTGATGCAGCCAAAGGGCATTTGGTCGCAGACGCAGAGGATGTCCAGTTCGGGGGCAAGCTGTTCCAGTGCGTGAAGCAGTCTCTCTTCGTCCTCTGGCGATGTCGGGGTGTAGTTGGTGAAGTCGAGCCTGGGGTCTTCATAGACCACGTCCGTCATACCTTTGCGCAGAGGCTTGATGTAGGTGTTGGTGACGCGGGCGTAAGAGGGGAGAAGGGCGGTTGTGTCGCACCCGATGGCCTCAAGTGTTTCCAAGAGCGCAGTGCCGCGCCAGTCCTTGCCGACAAGACCGACGCAGGGGACGGAGGCTGGGCGCAGGGCACGAAGGTTTGCTGCAACATTGCCCGCGCCGCCAGGCGAGAGGCGTTCCTCCACGATGGGAAGCGGGAAGTGGGGCGTTTCGCGGGATAGCTCGCTTAAGCGCATGTCGGCGTGCCAGTAAACATCCAGGCAGAAGTCGCCGATGACACCGACACGCAGTTTGGGGATGGATTGCAGGATGGCGGCAGTATCCATGGTGAAGGCTCCTTCTACAGGCGCTCGTTGTCGCCGATGACGGTCTGGAGTGTGGTTTGAGAACGTGGGGCGAGTTCCTCGTCGCCGTGTTTGTCGAGCCACTTTGCGAAGAGTTCTTCGGCACGGAGGTCGATGCCCATGATGCAACTGGCGCAGATGGTGAGCCCGTCCAGCATTCCCTCGTGCATAAGGGCGAGGGAGGTGTCGAGCTGGAGTTGCATCAAGTCGTCGTCGATGGGAGCACCTTTGCTGAAGTCCCAGAGGTAGATGCCCAGGTTGTATTTTTTGTCTGGCCACTGGGAGGCCACGTAGGCGAGGTTTTCGCGCAGGACTTTGATGTGGAAGGGATGCCAGTTCCAGAAGCTGACGGTATCGACGTAGGCTCCGTAGTCAAGCGCGTGGTGAGGTGTGATTCGCTCTGTGAGGATGTCTGTTGCGTATAGCACCTGCCAGAGGTTGATGGGGCGCGGCGAGGCGGCTTGCACCTTCTGTTTCATCGCAGCCATCATTTCGGGCGTATAGTGGGAGCGTCGGCGGTACTGGAAGTCATCGACGAACACTCCCTTGACGTTGGGGTACTTCTGTATCTGGCGTATGATTTCATCGCGGTCGTAGTAATTCATGTCGTTCCTCACGACGCTGCCCGAGGGGAAGATGGTCCAGACGAGCTCGTCCAGGAAAGCGAGCTTCTCCGATTCCTCATCGAATGGATAGGCTGGCCCTTTGACGCATACGTCCATCACCGCCTTTTTCAGCCCATATTTGCGGCAGGCGGCCGCGCAATCCATCGTGTTTTCACCTGGCAACTTGTAGCGTAGTGTGTGGTAGGCGCCGCAGACGGCTCCGTACATCCAGATTTGCTCTCTGACTATACTCATGTATTCTCCTTGAAGCTGATGGTTATGGTGGCTTGGGTTTTGTCGTGAATGGTTCCGAAGGCAGCCCTCCGCACGGTCGGTACCCAGATGATCTGCTCGCCTGCCAGCAGAATGGGCAGTTCGTAGCGCCTGGCGCGGGGAACTTTGGCGTCTGTGAAGAGGTCTTGCAGCTTTTTTGAGGCGGTTGCACCAAAGGGGAGCATTCGGTCGCCTGGCTGCCAGTGGCGTATGTGGAGGAGAGGGGGCAGGGCGGCTTCGTCGAAACGCTCGACTAGGGTGTTTTCTGGCGGTTCGCCCACGGTGAATGTGAAGTGGCCTAGCTGGATACAGGGGGATTCACGCCAGTTCCATTCATGTTTCGCGCAGGGCGGAGCCAGCGCTTCACCATGCTGCGCCGCGCCGGTCGGAGCCAGCGCTTCACCATGCCGCGCCGCGCTGGGCGGAGCTTGCGCTTCACCATGCAGGACTAGTGTGGGCCCTGTGGCGCTCAGCTCTATGGCGTGGGTGCCGTTCAGGGGGATGAGGCCTTTGGGGGTAGGGCTTTTGAGGGCGTCACGAAGGCGTGTGATGACGGGGCGTGTGGGTGGTGCCGAGAGGCCGTTGGCCTCCAGCCAGAGGCGCAGGACGCGCGGAAGCAGAGCTGGGGGCAAGGCTTGCCAATCGTGAATCGAGTGTAGGGATGCGAAAGCATTGGCAGCGGAATCGTCCAGGAAGGCAGCGTCTTCGCTGAGCGCAGAGAGCGCGTGCAGAAGCCCCGTGTCTTCCTTGAAGATTTCATGAAAGAGGGGCAGAAGGCGGTTGCGCACGGCGTTGCGGCGGTAAGTGCTTTCGGCGTTGGTGCTGTCGATGCGCCAGTCCGTGATGTTCTGTGCGAGAAGCCACGCCTCCAGTTTTCTTTTGCGGAACGAAAGCAGGGGGCGCAGGATAGTAAGGCCATGAAGTTTGCGCACTGGCTTCAAGGGGACCAGGGCGGAGGTGTTGGAGCCGCGGGCCAGTCGCAGGAACAATTCTTCGATGGCATCGTCTGCATGGTGTGCCAGCAAGATAGGCTTTTTCCCCTGCGAGAGTGCTTGCCATGCCTCCAAGCGCAGGCGGCGCGCCGCCTCCTCGCAGGATTCGCCACGGCGAGTGTTGTACGGGACATCGAGGTGCTTGGAGATGAAGGGGATGGAGCGGGTTGCACAGAATGTGCGGCACCAGGCTTCGTCCGCATCGGCTTCCGCACCACGCAGACCGTGGTGGAAGTGGACGGCTGTGAACACACCAGTATTGGCTTGGTGCATTCCCAAAAGCAGGGCGGTGCTGTCGGCACCGCCGCTGAAGCCGACAAGAAACGGGGCTTCAAGGCGGTGGCTTTTTAGCAAGATGCGAATGGTTTCGGGGATAGTCATGGGGGATTAATCCGCAAGCACCTTGAGGATGGCGATGCGGGCCTGGTCCATGATGGAACGGTTCTTTTCACGCTTCCAGTCCATGCCGTTGGCGATGATGAATTCGATGACGCGTTTGAGGGAGGCATCTAGCACTGCCTGCTTTTGATCGGCCAGGTCGGTCTTGCCCTGCTTGCGGAGTTCGGCGATTCGATTGCGCAGCATCACCATGTACTCGTAGTCTTGCACGCCTTCGCGGATGGCTTCGCTGTGCTTGCTGGGCATGGCGAAGGTGTCGGAGACAAAGAAGGGCGAATACTCCGTGCCTGTCTGGCTGTAGGCCTTGAATGAGTTGCCGATGCCTCCACCGCAGCCCAGCGCCCAGTAGAAGGTGCCGACGGCCCCCATGTCAAAGGCGTTCCACATCTGCCCCCTGTGGTAGGTGATGGGGTCGAGGTGCCTGGCGGGGCCGTTGCAGGAGTAGAGCCAGAGGGTGCATCCCGCTTCGCGTTGCTTCACATAGAAGTCGCGGAAGGCGTTGCCCTGTGACACCCTATGCGGTGTGTGGGGGCAGAGGATATCGACGGAGCTGAAGAGTTCGGGAAGTCCCTTGGTGGGGTCCAGGTAGGTTGGGTCTTCGAAGAGGGTGATGTCGGGGCAGGTGGCCTTGATGGCCTTTGCCCAGGCGATGATGATGGCGTCCTGTTCGTGGTTGTGGGGTTCGTCAAGCAGCAGGATGACCAGCTGCTTCGGGTTCACACCTGTCTTTTTGAGGTATCGGCACCAGGCGTTCAGGTACTGTCCCAGCTTCTTCTCGAACATTGGCGTACCCATCTTCTCACGCTGGAAGCTGTTGCCGACGGACCAGAAGACACAGTAGTTGCGGGCTTCTGGGAAGAGTGCCGTCCACTCGTTCCAGTTGGTGTAGTCAAGCGATTCCTCGTTGGTGAGGGTGCCCTCCTTGTCGAACACGGCTCCGTGGGGCATGACTGCGCTGGTCGCCCAGGGGCTATCGACGTACATGTCCTTCATTACGGCCAGTTTGGGTTTGAGGTTTTTGGGGGAACGATAATATTTGTTGCCGCCGTTGACGTAGTCCCAGCCACCGACGTGCATGGTCGGACGCGCTGGGAAGTCCTTGTCGTAGATGGTGAGGGTTAGCTTGGCTTTGATGGGGCCATGATTGCTGTCGATTTCAGGCTTGAGAAGCAGTTGGTGGCTGCCAATCCAGGCTGTGAGGGTTGCCGTATAGGTACTTGCCTTGGCAGTGGGTCTGTCGAAGGAGAGCCAGAACTGGCGCGTGCAGCCTGCGGGGACGACGACAACCAGACGACCACTTGCGTCGGATGGGCGGATGGCGTCGGAGATGGGCTGGTTCTGTTTGGTGTCGGTCACCAGGACCTCGTTGAACTTCAGATTGGCTTCTTGGGGGAGACCTTCAACTTTGAAGCTAACACCGATTGGAATAGGATAGGGATTCGTGATGTTCACGGTCTCACCGCGTACTTCGCCTCGCATCAGGTGGATGTCCAGCGGGGTCATCTCCTGCTTGGGCGGGATGGCGGTGATGGAGAGGTTGTCCCAGCGGTTGTTGTGCCACAGCTTGGGGGTGCGGAACCCTTGTGCCTGGAGGATGTAGGAGTTGAGGGCGAGGATTTTCGCATGGAGGGGCGAGAGCGGCAGCTCGGTGGTGTAGTCCTCTTTTGCTTCCATGTCATTGTGTTCGTCCACCTCGACACCGAGTGCCTTGGCCTCGGCAATGGCCTTGTCGCGCTGTGGCTGCGGTAGCCGTTCCAATAGCTCCATCAGGTTGAAGAGGTCGGTCTTCATGCGTATGGCAGCACTGCCCAGAGTCATCTTGCTTTTTGCGAGCTCATGCGGATTCTTGATGGCGTAAACGGGTTGGAGCTCGTAGCTCCAGTTGTCAGGACCGCGATAGACTTCGATTTCATCGACAAAGGTGTAGGAGGTAGAGGAGACGATGAACTGGATGTAGCGTCCCTTGGTCTTCAGATTGTTGGTGGCATAACAGAAGGTGCAGTAGCCAGTTTGTGGTGGAATCCGAGTCTTGCTGGAGAGCTGGATGAGGTCCCCGCAATGCTCCCAGTTTTCCTTGTCGTTGCTCGTGAAGAGCTGCAGCCCCTGTGGCCAGGCGACGTCTGCCGTGCCTGCGGCCGTGTTCCAGGAGACACCGCAGATTGGCTCCTCCTTTCCGAGGTCGATGGTGATGCCGACCAACGGTGCACGCACCCAGCCGACGGTCGATTTTTGGACCCAGAAGTAGCCTTCCGTATAGATGCCGTCGGTGAGCTGGACGGGGTCGTCCTTGTCCGTGCAGTAGCTATAGTTGGGCTTGAGCGAGAAGGTGCAGGGTTTGCCCTTGGCGATGTTGGGGCCACCTGGCTTGAAGGCGGCTTTGTTGGTGTTGGTCATCGCAAGTTGTGCCGCGCGCCCTTCGCATAGGCTGACGTTGTCGAAGCAGCTGAAACCTTCTGATTCGATAACAGAACCGATGAGTTCAATAGTGATAGGATTTGCTAGATTTCCTGGCGCTTCAAAATCCTTGATGGTGTCTTTCCATAGTTCGTTCATGTTCCTGTCACTATAGAGGATGAGAAGCTGCTTGTCATTTGCGTCAACGAGGCGCACGGCTGGAACGCAGCCGCTGCGCTTGTACGAGTAGCGCAGCGTATAGTACTTTCTTGGCTCCAGAGTGACCTTCTGGGTGGCTTTCGAGAAGGATTGGCCATCTGTTTTGAAGCACAGGCAGTCTGGCAAGGCATTGTCCTGGATGATGCCGTCATAGTTCAGGTGCTGCCACTGGGATGCGGTCTCAATGGTCCAGTCGGACACGACCCGCGTGGTGTTGTCCACCACGGCAAAGGAGCCGTTCTTGACCAGCTCTTGTGCAAACAGCATCGTACAGGATAATGCGAGGAAAAAAGTCAGAAGGCGTGCTTTCATCGGAGGGGCTCCTTGGTTATGGGAAAAGAATGGAGTGTCTTGGAGGAGACTAGAGGCTCTAAAGGTTCTAGAGCCAAAAATGGAACACCTTTATTATAATCTCTTCACAGCGTTATGCAACCAGCCCCACTACATTTTTTTGCGTAGTTTTTTCGTCATGACGGAAATGAATTTCAAAAGAGATTGTCACATGAAAATATAATAAGAAAGCAAAAATAATTCATCTGATGAATTGAATAATTCAAAAATTACTCTATATTATGTTTCAAGAAGAAAACGAGTTTTTTGAAGCAATAATGGTTGACTAATTGGCAGAATCGCATATATTAAGAGGCAACTTGAAATATGCGACACTCTGCCAGATGGTTACACACAACCCGATGGAAAAGGAGTGTATGCAATGGGCAGGTTCGACGTCTGTCTGAAAAGGGTTTTCAGCAAAACCAGGTTTTTTGCGGATGTGTTCAATGGCTTCTACCACGAGGGACGGCAGGTGATTAACCCTGGGCAGCTCACCGACCAGCCTGTACAGGAGGCCTATTTCACAACACGTCAGGAGAAGGGAAAGGAGAGAAAGGTTTTTCTCAAGGAACGAGATATATTGAAAGTGGCGGCATTCAAGAAGGGAATGGGTGAATCTTTTCAGCTCCTCGCTTTTGAAGGCCAGTCATTTGTGGATCATTTCATGGGGCTGCGAGTTATGGCGTACGACCTCTTCAACTATCTCTACCAATGGGATGAGATCAAAGACCGGAACAAGAGGCTTGGGCGGCTGAAAGGAGATGCGTTTCTTTCAGGCACGACATCCGAAGACCGACTTCGCCCCATTTCCACGCTGGTGCTTGATTTCTCAGGCACACTGGATGGAATGGGTACTTCGCTGCACAGTCTGATGGATTTCCCGTCAGAGGATTTCCGCAAGATGACGCCTGACTACAGGATTAACATACTGTCGCCAGTCAAGATGTCGGACGAACAGATAGGGTGTTACAGCCCTGATGTTCAGGCGTTGTTTCTGGCAGCCCGCAGCGCCTCCGACAGGGCCAAGCTGAAAGAGGTATTCAAGTCGAACTCTCTTTTTGCCAAAGTCGATTATTCGATAGCCTGCATGATAGATGTCATTGCCCAAATCAACTTGGATTTGTTCAGAGATGAGGAACAACCAGAGGACAACCAAAGGAGTGTCAATATGCAATTGGAATACTTAACACCTTTAGAAATCGGTAAAAGGGAGGGGGAGGAGATAGGCTTCCGCAAGGGTGAGGAGCTGGGCCTCCGCAAGGGTGAGGAGTTGGGCCTCCGCAAGGGGGAAATGCGTGGCATGATTCTGGCTATGCACGCGCAGAAGGCGTCTCGTGAGGCGACGGGAAAGCTGTTGATGAAGCTTTACCATCTGACTTTGGAAGAGGCAAACCAGATGATTGACTCAATGCCCAATCTTGGTTGATAGAAAAAGCCTCTTAATGCAAAAA
>JAFTAC010000083.1 GCA_017458805.1 Victivallales bacterium
CACTAACCACTAACCACTAACCACTAACCACTAACCACTAACCACTAACCACTAACCACTAACCACTAACAATGCCAGCCGAGGAACTCATAGCGACGTTGAAAGCGGAGATGGCGGAGACGCTCATCGGGCAGGAGACGGTTGTCGATGCGATGCTGATTGGGTTGCTGACAGGCGGGCATGTTCTCCTGGAAGGACTGCCTGGCCTGGCCAAGACGCTGGCGGTCAGGACGCTTGCCAATGCGGTGGGCGGCACTTTCTCGCGGGTCCAGTTCACCCCGGACCTGCTGCCGTCGGACATCGTTGGCGCGACGGTCTATCTGCCGGATGAGCATCGTTTTGAGACGCGTCTTGGTCCGATTGCGGCGAATCTGGTCCTGGCGGACGAGGTCAACCGTGCGCCCGCCAAGGTGCAAAGCGCGTTGCTGGAGGCGATGCAGGAGCATCAGGTGACCATCGGCGGGCAGAGCTTCCCGCTGCCGCAGCCGTTCATGGTGATTGCGACGGAAAACCCCATCGAACACACGGGCACCTATCCGCTTCCCGAAGCGCAGAAGGACCGCTTCATGCTCCAGGTCCGCCTGCAATATCCTGCGCGTGACGAGGAGGCGATGCTTCTGGAACGCTTCGGTAGGACGGCGGAGCTGGCGGCGCGTCCGCCAGTCGTGACGCTCCAGCAGGTGATGGAAGCGCGTGCAGAGCTGGATGCTGTCCACGTCGAACCGTGCCTGAAGGAGTATCTTCTGGATATCGTCATCGCCACGCGCCCGGGCGAGGGAGAGAAACTGTCGGAGGCGCAGCAGGGGAAAGAGACAAAGAAAGCTCTTGCGGAGCTGGCTCCGCTGCTGGAGACGGGGGCCTCGCCACGCGCGTCGCTGGCGCTTTTGATGGCCTCGAAGGCGATGGCGCTGATACGCGGACGACGCTTTGTGCTGCCTGACGACGTGAAGGCGGCGGCGCGTCTGGCCCTGCCTCACCGCATTCAGCTCTCCTTCGAGGCGGAGGCGCAGAAGCTCACTGCAAACGATTTGCTTGAGAAGATATTAGAGAATCTCATTTCAAAATAGGAGCGATTGATGTACATTTACAGTAATGTGGCGGCAAATCAGGTGATTATCGAAAATCCTGCGGAACTGGGCGATATCTGTATCAAGGATGCGGCAGGGAAGGCTGTCAAGGCAGAACTGTTGAAGAGCTGCAAGCGGGACGACGGTGTTTTCGTGTATGTGCTGGACGCTTCAAACCTGGCATTCTGGTCGCCAGATAGCCCTGTTCTGTATAACCTAGAAGCTTCAACATTGTGTGGCGCGGAGGCCACACATCTCCAGGCGCGTTTTGGCCACTGCGCGATGCGCACCTTCCAGAACAAGGAGATACTGCTGAACGAGAAACCCGTGTTCCTGCGTGGCTACATCCGTGGCATTGTCGCTCACGACCACCCGAACATGACGGGCGGGACGCTGGCCGACGCGGCTGCGAAAAACATCCGCCAGGCGAAGAAGTTCGGCTTCAACCTTGTCCGCTTCCACAGCACCATCCCCACGGAGGAGTTTGTGAACGCCGCCGACGAGCTAGGCATGCTGATTCACCTGGAAATCGGCTTCGCATACGACTACGACTCGCAAGGGCACAAGAAGAACCTCTCGATGAACAACACGGCATGGCGCGAGACCATTCTGCGCTATCGCAACCACCCCTCCATAGCCATCTTCTGCATCGGCAACGAAATGCACAAGGCAGGGCATTACCCCGAGGTGCGCAAGCTCTACGAAGAGGGCAAGGCACTTGCACCCAACAAGCTGATTATGGACAACTCGGGCTGGGGCGAATATGACCGCACCACCGCTGACATCTTCAGTCAGCACGTCGCCTACTTCTTCCCCTTCAAGCACCATCGTGAGATGTTCAACGTGGATGACCCGTGGCGTATGAACGGCTCTGTCTATGACGCACCGCTGGAGGCGGACACGGAGACATGTGCCTGCCAGGTCCACGCCAGGCGCACCGCCACCCCCGTCAAACCATTCCTCTCGCACGAGGCATGCCACTACATCGACGTACCCGACTACGAGGCGATGGCGCGCAAGTTCGACGAGTTTGCTGCACGCGTCGGTGCGGAGTATCTGGAGAAATACGGTATCAAGCGTCCGCGCTACATGAACGATTTGCCCGAGTTGATTCGCCGCAAGGGGCTACAGGGGCGTATGCAGGATTTCATCGCTGGCTCGCAGCAGTTCAAGATGATGTGCTACAAGACCTACATCGAGCGTCTGCGCCTGTCGGGCATCCGTGGCTACGAGATGCTCCAGTTCTCCGACTGCCTTAAGTACGAGAACAAGAACGGCATCGTCGATTTCTTCGATGATGACAAGTACATCAAGCCAGAATGGATGCTGACCTTCAACTCCGACCTGGCTCTGCTGGCCGACTTCGACCCCGAGACCTATTATTATGGCGAGCACGCCAAGGTCCGCATCGCAGTCTCCAACTTCAAGGTGGAGGGGCTGCGCGGCGATCTGATCGTTACGCTTGACGATGAGACCATCTACACAGGCAAGGACTTCGTGCTGGCCGGAGGTCTTCAGACGCTGGTGGAGCTGGACCTCGCCTGCAAGGGCGATACCCCCGCCATGCGCACGTTGAAGGCGGTCTTCGAGGCCGGCGAAACCTACGCCAACTCCTGGAAGCTCTGGTTCTATCCCCATGTTTCGCTGGACGGCACGCCCGACTGGACGCTCCAGAACGACGAACTGGAGCAGTGGCTCGACAAGGGACCTGATGGCACGGTTAACATGTTCGTCACAGATGCTTTCGACGACGAGGTGTTCGAGCAGCTTGCCAAAGGCAAGAAGGTCGTGCTCTTCTACGAATACGGTGCGGCGCGGAACAAGTGGCAGATGCCTGGCGCACTGGAACGCTTCAAGCCCTGCATCTGGGACCGCGGCAGCAACCTTGGCGGCGTCATTGCGAATCCCGTGCTCCAGAAGGCCCTCGCCTCCAATCGCTACTTCGACCAGAACATGCAGCCCCTTTTGGAAGGTGGCTCCAAAGTCAACCTCGACCACTTCCCATGCAAGGTGGAGCAGCATGTCTCGGGCATCGACAAGCCCGTCCGCGACCGCATGAAGGGCCTCATCCATAAAATCAAGGACTTCATTGACGACGACACCCTCCGCAAATTCTCGCATCTCTTCTCCGTGAAGGTCGGAAAAGGGCTGCTTATCGTCTGCACATTCAACATGAAGAACCCCGACTCGCCCGTCAAAGCCAGCCTGCTTGACGCGCTTTTCAACCACTCGGACGCCTTCCAGACGGATTGCGCCATCGCCCCCGAAGCCTTCATCAAGTGGCTGGACGAGACAAACGCCAGAGGCTTCACCCCCGAGGACGTGATGAACCACTTCTGGGAAATCGACAACAAGGCCGTCGAGGACACCCTTTTCTGGGAAGAGGCTGGCATCGACCTCTCGAAACTGAAGGAGTAGGCTACGGCTTTATTCCAACTTCAAAGAGGTTATTTCAAAAGAAATAGCTGCGGGCTTTTGCCACGCGGCGCGCATAACCATAACCCAAGGTAATAGAACAATGCCACTAGACGTGAATGGATACAACTCCGCAATGTTCCAGTCGCTGCCGCCCGGACATCTGCCGGCTCTCATGCGCATGGTGGCAACGACCGACACCTCCAGTGTCGTGCGGCTCAAGGGCGGCGCCAGTGGCATAGAGATCGACCATGCGGTGGGCAACCTGGGCAAGATTGCCAAGGAGCTGATGGTCAAGTCCGGCGTGGACAAGGTCACGGACGGGGCGGACGAGAAGGAAAGCGTTCGCGACCTCATCGTGAACCTCGTCATCGCCAAGATTGGTCCGTCGGACGCCCGCAAGTTGCTGAAGGCCCTCTCGACTGATACCGCGCAAAAGCTCAGGACCGTGTACGGCATGCTGGGGCAGGAGGAGTTCGACACCGCCGGGATGTCGCGGGGAATGGTGGAATTCACCAGCCTGCAGGGGAACCTGGGCATCAAGTTCCTGTTCTTCATGAAGAACACGGCCGAGGCCACGCTCGGGCTGGAGCGCTCGACGGTCGATCCCTACGACGGCTCTTTCGACCTGACAGATTTCGGCGGCTCCCAGATCTTCGAACGCGCGAAAGTGGACGCGCGGGAGATGATGGAACAAAGGCGCGAGGAACTAATCTCCAAATTCGTGGACGGCAACGGGCCGGGCGCGGAGGAGATGCGCGCTCTCTTCGCCCGCAAGATCGGACCGGAACCATCGGACTACGAAATGGGCGAAACCAACAAACGGGATGACGTTGCGAAGCAGATGAGCAACTGGACAATCGCCGCCGAATGCAAGAAGTGCATGGCCGGCGATTTCCAGAACACCGCATTCGCCCGGGATGTCGTGCAGGGTTTGAACGTGACGTTCCCTGACGGCACGAAGCTGGCCGGCGATTTCGAGACCGCGCGCGACCAGATCGCCTCGTTCGTCACAGGCGGCGCCACCGCAAAATACGACGACCTCGACGATGTTGGCAAGGGCAAGGCCAACATCGTCATGGCGCTCCTTTCGCAGGAGATGGCGCGAGCCTCATACGACAGCCATGCCATCTCGCTCGACCCGAAGCTCGGCAAGCCCCAATACACCACAACACTCTCCGACCCGGCATCCGAGAAGCAGGAGTTCAAGCTCGCCTTTAACGACAAAGGCGTGCTCAGTGTCGCCTTCATCGGCGAAAAGCGAATTTCGACGCTATCCGCCAACGTTCCGCAGACGAACGCCGGCGGCCAGACGGACATCGCCGCCAAGACGGTTGCCACGAACCCCGGCTCCACGCTGGGCACGAAGTTCACCCTTTTCATCTCCTCTGATGAATTCAATCGTCTGGCGAGTCTCGACTACTCCAATTTCGACGACACGGAGGCCCGTGAAATCGCCAATGACGAAAACCAGATCGACACGTTCTCAAAGGTCGTCAAAAGTTTCGACAAGGGATTCCGTTTTACCCCCGGCACTGAGAATGTGCGGGTTTTCACGGAATTCAATGCCAATTTCAACTAACCAGGAAGGACGACAATGCAATTTCAGGAACTCATTGAAGAATTTGCAGCATCGCTCGGTCTTGGTGCATTGGAAATCGAAGGCGGAGCGTCCGCGGTCGAGATTGACGGCATGAGGGTGAACATCTTCCACAATGACGTCGCCGATACGGTGATAATCTATGGCGAGATTGGCCAGCCTCCGTCCGACGACGACCGCACCTTCGGTTCGGCCATGCTCAAGGCGAACCACCTCTTTGGCGGAACCGGAGGCGCCACGCTTTGCCAGGACCCTGAAACAGGCGGATATGCGATATTCCAGGCGTTCCCGCTCGCCGACCTGAATGTCGAATCGCTCGTGGAGCAGGTGGCTCGCATCGTTGACAAGACGGAGCATTGGCGGAACATCCTGAACGCCTTCCAGGCGGCGGAACGGGAGAAGGACGAGACCGCCGCCGAGGAAATACTGCTTGACGCCATTCACGGCGGGCACGACGGCTTTATTCGGGTTTGATTTTCGAGGCGGTTTCGAAACTATCATTGAAATGCGCGTTGACATGAACACATTGGCGTTGACAACGCCTCTCGCCGCACGAAAGTGCGGCTTCGAGCCGTTGCCCTGGCCACTGCGCCCATCTCCTGGCGCATTTCGCGCTAGTTTTGAAATTACCTCAACAAATTCGGCGCGTTGACGAAAAAAAAACGCAAAAAGCGTTTGATAAACAGAAACTATGCTATATACTTTAACATTGAATATGTTTATTATCCTCAAATACTAGTTTTGGGAGTAATGCCATGAGCGAGAATCCAGGAAAATTGAGACTGAAGAACACTGATACCAACCGTTTCAAGGTTGACAACGAGGGGCAAGCTCCGCTTTCACCCGCAGGTGGCCCCCAGGTGGCGGTTCCCCACGCAAACGATCCTGGTGCGACCCAGGCGGTTGTGGACCCCATCAGCTTGAGAGACACGGCAACGGGGCGTCTGCGCCGTCTGTCGGACAACCAGAGCGGCACCGCTTCCGTTTCCCCGAACCCGACTGGACCAGTACCAGCGGGACAGGGCGCGGTACCGCTGCGCATCGTCCACCAGGAGAACAAGCCTGCGGCGAACCCGATGTCAACGGCCACGG
Organism: Victivallales bacterium; assembly: GCA_017458805.1. GTDB lineage: Bacteria > Verrucomicrobiota > Lentisphaeria > Oligosphaerales > Oligosphaeraceae > RGIG3456. The sequence continues at coordinate 6,175 of JAFTAC010000083.1, forward strand.
CACAAATCAAGCTGCGGATACCTGGCGCAAATGCGCCAGCAGCACCTGCTGCGCCAGGCGCACCTGCACCTGCTCCTGCGGCCCCCAAAGCCGCTTCTTCTACAATTAAACTGAATATCCGCAAGCCTGGGGAGGCCGCTCCCGCAGCCCCAGCAGCTGCCCCCGCTGCACCTGCGGCACCAGTTGCTCCTGCAGCCCCCGCTGCACCAGATTCCAACACCTTGAAGATACGTCCGAAGACACCAGGTGCAGCCCCTGCACCAGCGCCAGCCGCGTCTGGTGCCACGGTGAAGTTGAAGCCGATGCCCACTGGCGGTTCGGGGCAGACGACGGTTGTTCCCGCTCCAGAGGCGGCTCCAGCACCCGCGTCAGGCAATCCGCCGCCGCTTACGCCATCGGCCAGTGGAGCCAAGCCGAGCCTGAAGCTGAAAAAAGAAGAGGCGCCTGTGAAGGAGCCGACGCTTCCCCCGGGGACTCCTGCCGCGCCTCCCGCCTCGTCTGCTGCCACGCAGGCTCCGCCCGCCCGCACGTCTGCGCCTAAGAGCGCGGCATCGGCGTCTGCGCCTGTCAACTACCCTGCGCCAAGCGCCGGCGGGGAGAGTGTGGGGACGTTGACGGCAGTTGGCATCCTGCTTGCGGCTGTCGCATCCATCGCGGCCATAGTCCTTAATGTGCTGTCGTTTACAACTTACCTGAACTAAACTCTATTTCTAGAGAATCTAGAGCTTCTAGAGAATCTAGAGCTTCTAGAGAATCTAGAGCTTCTAGAGAATCTAGAGCTTCTAGAGAATCTAGAGCTTCTAGAGAATCTAGAGCTTCTAGAGCTTCTAGAGTTAACAACTTAGGATATTACCATGGCAAAGCAAGTTAAGATTGGTTTTATTGGTTGTGGCGGTATCGCCAACTTCCATTTCGGCCACTATGACAAGGACAAGAACGGCAACCCGAAGATACCGGAGGCGAAGATAGTCGCCGTCTGCGACAAACTGGAGGACCGCGTGAATGCGGCCGCCGTCCGTTTTGGCGCAAAGCCCTACGCCTCCTACAAGGAGATGCTCTCGAAGGAGAAGCTGGATGCCGTCTATGTGTGCGTGGAACCCTGTGCGCATGACGGGATGGAGATGATGGCGATTGAAAAGGGATGCCACCTCTTTGTGGAGAAGCCGGTTGCCCTGAATCTGGACTATGCCAGGGAGGTCGAGGCCGCCCTGGCGAAGAAGAAGCTCATCAATGCCGCCGGCTTCCAGGACCGCTATATCGACTTTGAGCCCACCATGAAGGCATGGGTGAAGCAGAGCAAGGTCGGCTTCTTCAACGCCTACTGGGTTGGCGGGATGCCCGGCGTGTGGTGGTGGCGCCGCAGGGACACCTCCGGAGGCCAGGCGGTCGAACAGACCATCCACACCTTTGACATGTGCCGCAACCTCTTCGGCGAAGTCGTGGCTGTGCAGGCATTCGGGCGCAGGGGCATCATCACCGATGTCGAGAACTACGACACCGAGGACGCCTCCGCCGTCAACTTGACCTTCGCGAACGGCATCATCGGCACGGTCTATAGCGGCTGCTTCATTCGTGGCGGCGGCGGGAAGAACGGCATCGACGTCTATACGATGAACGGAAGGATGGAGTACGTGGAGAGGACAAGCCTTTCCATCGCGGAACCCAACCGCACCATCAATATCAAGGTCGGCAACGATTTCGGACAGGAGGAGGACGACACCTTCATCGAGGCGATCCAGACGAAAGACCAGTCCATCATCAAATCCCCCTACAGCGAGGCGGTCAAGAACCTGCAGGTCACGCTGGCGGCCAACGAGTCCATGGACAACGGCGGCAAGGTCATCCGCTTGGATGGCGAGTGCGTATGCAAATGCGGCGCCGCCCCAGCTAAGAAATGCAAAAAGAAGTAATGCGCGAACGATGATGTTTTCGCGGGAAAAATGACGGAAGGCGCACAGGAGGTTCAAACTCCCCTGTGCGCCTTTTTATTGCTAGAATCTCTAGAATCTCTAGAATCTCTAGAATCTCTAGAATCTCTAGAATCTCTAGAATCTCTAGAATCTCTAGAAAGAACCACCATGAAAATCAGCTTTACACGAGTTTTTCTGAAGAAGCGGTATCCGCTGACCATCAGCCGTGGCACGAGCTATGGCACGGAGAACCTGTTTGTGCGCATCAACTACCTGGGGCAGACTGGCCTGGGCGAGCTGGCGGGCACACCGAACAACATCGGCGAGAGCTGCGACAGCGGCATCGCCGAGCTGGAGCCCTTCTGCGCCACCATCGAGGACGAATCCATCGGTATCGCGGAGATTTGGGCGAAGGCGCGCCAGGCTGGCGTGCAGCCCCGTGCGTTGGCCGCGCTGGACATGGCGCTTTGGGATGCTCTGGGCAAGGCAAGCGGACAGCCCCTCTGGCGTCTCTTTGGATTGCGGCGCGAGGCGGTTCCCACCTCCATTACCGTCGGCATCAACCCGCCAGAGGTGACGCGCGAACGCGTGCCCGAGATGCTGGCTCGTACAGGAGCCAAATACCTGAAGGTGAAGCTAGGTTCTCCACAGGGACTGGAGGTTGACAAGGCGCATTTCATGGCGGCACTTGAATCCTCTCGTCCCTTCCATTCCATCATCCGCGTGGATGCGAATGGCGGGTGGTCGGTGGAGAGTGCTCTGCACATGCAGGACTGGCTGGCCGAGCGTGGAGTCGATTACATCGAGCAGCCGCTGGTCAAAGGGGCGGAGGATGCCCTGCCAGAGCTTTTCAAGAAGCGCCGCCTGCCCATATTTGTGGATGAGTCCTGCTGGTTCGCCTCTGATGTCCCCAAACTGGCTGACCGTGTCGATGGCGTGAACCTGAAGCTGATGAAGTGCGGCGGCCTTACGGAAGCCCTTCGCATTGTGGCGGTGGCCCGCGCCTGCGGCCTGAAGACCATGATTGGGTGCATGGGCGAGTCCAATGTCGCGATTTCGGCGGGCGCCTCCATAGGTGCCCTCTTCGACCATATCGATTTGGATTCGCAGTTGAACCTAGTGGACGACCCGACCACTGGCGCAGTCCTGACGGACGGCGTCGTTCTGCCAAACTTCAAGCCTGGACACGGTGCGGAACTTAGAGGTTAGTGGTCAGTGGTTAGTGGTTAGTGGTTAGTGGTTAGTGGTTAGTGGTTAGTGGTTAGTGGTTAGTGGTTAGTGGTCAGTGGTCAGCAATTAGCAATTAGCCCCTAGCCACTAGCCACTAGCCACTAGCCACTAGCCACTAGCCACTAGCCACTAGCCACTTACCACTAGCCACTTACCACTAGCCACTAACCACTAGCCACTTACCACTAGCCACTTACCACTAGCCACTAACCACTAGCCACTAACCACTAGCCACTAACCACTAACCACTAGCCACTAACCACTAACCACTAGCCACTAGCCACTAACCACTTAGGAGAAATAATGCTTCCTGCTGACATGCCATTGGCGATTTATATGGAGGATACGTTTGGAAAGACCTTCGGGAAAATGGGATACGACATGCTTCGTTTCTCGGAGAACCCGATTGTCTGCATCATCGACAGCTGCGAGGCCGGCAAGAAGGCGGGCGATGTGATGCCTGGTTCTCCACGGTCGGAAACGCCGATTGTCGCAACGGTTGACGAGGCGTTCAAGCTGGGGGCAAAGGCGATGCTGCTGGGCAGCGCGCCGTCTGGCGGACTGCTTCCCGACAGTTGGTATCCTGCGCTGGACCGTGCGGTGGAATTGGGCATGAACCTCATCAACGGCCTGCATCAGCGGTTGAACGCCCGCTATACGAAGCTGGCGCAGGGCCAGTGGATTTGGGACATCCGCCAGGAGCCGTCAGGGCTTGGCATCGGCAAGGGGCGTGCGCGGGAACTCTCAGCGAAGCGTCTGCTGATTGTCGGAACAGACATGGCAAACGGCAAGATGACGACGGGGCTGCTTCTGCACAAGGACGCCTTGTCGCGTGGCGTTAAGTCGTCCTTCCTGGCGACGGGCCAGATTGGCATCGCCATCTGCGGCAAGGGGGTTCCGCTGGACGCCATCAAGCTGGACTACGCCTGTGGCGCCATCGAAAAAGGGGTGCTGGAGTATGCGGGCTCTGACTTGATTGTCGTGGAGGGGCAAGGCTCCGTGCTTCACCCAGGCAGCACTGCCACGTTGCCGCTGTTGCGCGGCTCGTGCCCGACGCACCTCATCCTGAACCACCGCGCTGATTTGCAGACGCTTCGCGACTTCCCGTGGATGAAGGTGCCACCCTTGAGCGAGGTCTGCGACCTCTACGAGCGTCTGGCTTGCGCATGCGGCTGCCTGCCAGCCGCCAAAGTGGTGGGGGTCTCCCTGAACACCTCGCGTCTGAGCGAGGAGGATGCAAAGGCGTACATCGCCAAAACGGAGGCGGAGACTGGCCTGCCGACCACGGACCCTGTCCGCTTCGGCGTCACGAAACTGACCGACGCAGTGCTCAAGTAGGGAGATTTACGACATGGCACCATTCAAGCTGGGAGTTGTGGGGCTTGGCCATCGCGGCATCCATATATTCGAGCTGGCGACGGCGGCGTTCCCTGACACGCTGCAGGGCGTTGCTATCTGCGACAACAACGAGGAGATTCTGAAGGCGGGCACCGAGAAGTTCCCGAACGCCACGCCTTACAATGACTTCTACGAGATGCTGGACAAGGCGGAACTGGACGTGCTTCTCGTGGAGACGCCCGCGCACTGCCATGCCGCATTCTGCGTGGAGGGCCGCAAGCGCGGCCTCTATGTCTTCGGAGAAATCCCCTGCGTCTCCAGTCTGGAGGAGGCGACGGCCCTCTGGCAGGCGGACATATCCTCTCCCAAGGGATTCTTCACGACGGGGGCCAACCCGAACGAATGGGGCTTTGTGGAGGCTCTTTACAGCTACTACAAGCAGGGGCTTCTCGGGAAGCCCTACTATATGGAGGCGGAGTACATCCATGACTGCCGCTACCTGTGGGCGAGCACGCCGTGGCGGCGCACGATGTACCCCATCACCTACTGCACCCACTCGCTGGGGCCGCTGCTCCGCATCACCGACGAGGACCTGCGGCAGGTCTCCTGCATGGACACGGGGGCCTGGGTGATGGGAGGCGAGGACGAACACGACCTCATGACGGCCCACTTCCATGCGCCGTCAGGGCTTGTGGTGCGCTTTACCGCCTCCTTCATCAACAACGCGGGCTGTGGGCACCACTCCTACCGCGTCTATGGCTCCGAAGGCTACTTCGAACGGCTTTCTTCGCGTGGGCAGCAGAAGCCCATCACCACCTTCAACTCCAAGAAGCTCTACGGCTTCGACAAGAGCACCATCGTCTCCATCGAGGAGCAACGCCCCGAATTCGAGGCGCGAAGCAAGAATTTCGGCGGGCATGGCGGTGCGGATTTTGTCCTGTGGTATGATTTCGTGGAGGCTCTCAAGGCGAACGGCCCTGCGCCTATTCCCCTGAAAGAGGGGTTGCGCATGACCATCCCAGGCATCTTCGCGCGGGAGTCCGCAAAACAGGGCGGAAAGCTCATTGATATCGCCTATCCGTGGGATTGAACTTGAAAACTGGCTTCTTGAGTTTATATTGATACATTTGAATAAATTAGTCATTAAAATATCAACCAAAGCCCATTGGCTTTCACCAAGGGCGCAACCAAAGGAAAGGCGGGAATGTACTGGCTGGACTGGATTCTGATTTGGGTTCCATTGATTATCGTTGTATTTGCGGCTTTCAAGAGCCAGAAATACGTCAAGGGCGTGGCGGACTTTTTGTCAGCAGGGCGCATAGCGGGACGATATGTGGTCTCCGTGGCAAGCGGCGAGGCGGCCATGGGGCTTATCTCCGTCGTGGCGGTCATGGAGATGTACTACCGAAGCGGATTCGCCATCTCCTTCTGGAGCACGCTGACCGCCCCCATCAGCATGATTCTCGGTCTGGTTGGCTTCTGCACCTATCGTTTCCGTGAAACAAAGGCAATGACGATGGGGCAGTTCTTTGAAATCCGCTACAGCCGTTCGCTGCGCATTGTGGCGGCGGTCATCCAGTCCATCTCCGGCATCATCAACTACGCCATCTTCCCCGCCGTCGGCGGACGCTTCCTCGTCTATTTCCTGGGGCTCCCGCTGACCTTCAGATTCCTGGGCACCACCTGGTCCACGTATGGCGTGGTGATGTTCTGCTTCCTGGCGGTGGCGTTGATTATCGCCTGCCTGGGCGGCCAGGTGACCATCATGGTGACCGACTGCGTGCAGGGACTGCTCAGCTACCCGATGTTCGTCGTGGTCGTGGCCTACTTCTTCTACCGCTTCTCCTGGACGGGCGAGATGGCCCCGTCCCTGATGTGCCGTGCGCCTGGCGAGAGCTTCCTGAACCCGTATGACACGGAGAACCTGCGAGACTTCAACCTCTTCTATGTCCTATGCGGTATCGTGACGGTCTTCCTGAACCGCATGTCCTGGGGCGGCAGCTCTGGCTACAACGGCGCAGCCAAGAGCGCGCACGAGGCCAAGATGGGGGCGCTGCTCGGGTCATGGCGTGGCGGCTTTGGCACGATGATGTACATCCTCATCGCTGTCGTCGCATTTACCTTCCTCAACCACGGCCACTTCAAGGACGAGGCCCGCGAAGTGCGCCAGGAACTGGCCGCCAAGGCGATTGACGACGTGTTACGCATCGACAACCCCGATTCAGGCAAGCTCTCCGCTGCGGAGGCTCTCCACAACGCCTTCAAGCAGGATGTGAAAGCTTCATTCGCGACCATTCCACCACGCGACCACTTCCCAGACCCACCGAAGAAAATCCGCCGCCAGGACTTTGGCACGGAAAAGGAATATGACGCAGCCAAGGAGAAGCTTGACGCAGAGGTCAAGGTCTTCCATGAAGCCTGCGCCGACCCCTATCCCAAGACGGTTCTGGACTTGATTGACAAGAACGTCGAAAAGGCCGTTCTGCCCGAGACGATGTCGGAGGAGGAGCAGCAGAAGTTCCGCGACGACCAGCGCGCCTTCCTGAAGAAGAAGGGGCAGACATTCGGCACCATCTACAACCAGATGCTGGTCTCCGTCGCCATCCGCAAGATGCTGCCGATGGGCGTGACGGGCATCTTCTGCGCCCTGATGATCTTCCTGATGGTCTCGACCGACACAACCTACATGCATTCATGGGGCTCCATTCTGATTCAGGACTTCGTGCTGCCCTTGCGCAAGAAGCCCTTCACGCCCGAGCAACAGATCAATGTTCTGCGCATCTCCATCACGGGCGTCTGCATCTTCGCCTTCCTCTTCAGCTACTACTTTGCGCAGATTGACTTCATCCTGATGTTCTTCGCCATCACAGGCGCAATTTGGGCGGGCGCAGGCTCCGTCATCACCTTCGGCCTCTACGGGAAGAAAGGAACGACCCAGGCCGCCTTTGCCTCGTTGATCGCGGGTGCGACCATCGCCATCGCGGGCATCATCGGCCAGCAGACCTGGGCCTCCCACATCTACCCCTACTTCGAGAAGGCGGGCATGGTGGAAGAGGTCAACCAGATGCTCCTCGCCATCACGAAACCCTTCCATCCATACGTGGTGTGGGGCAACCCCGAGGGCCCGCTGAACGCGCACAAGTTCCCGATCAACTCCACGGAAATCGGCTTCATCTGCAACGTGATATGCATCCTGCTCTATGTCTCCGTCTCCCTGCTGACCTGCAAGGAACCGTTCAACATGGAGCGCATGCTGCACCGCGGCAAGTATAGCCTTGACCCCGAGGCTGCCAAGGCGGCCGCCGAGGCGAAGAAGAAGGAGAACGAGGGCATCTCCACGCCGAAGCGCATCTGGAACTTCTTCCAGCACAACATGGTCGGCATTGACTATCAGTACACGAAGGGGGACAAGGTGCTGGCCTACTCCGTTTTCGCCTACTCTTTCGGCTATGGCTTCCTTCTGAACTTCATCATCGTCATCATCTGGAACTTCTTCCACAAGTGGGACATCCGGTGGTGGTCCTGGTTCTTCTTCTACAAGCAGTTCCTGGTTTCCGGCATCATCGGCATCATCTCCACCTTCTGGTTTGGCATCTGCGGAACGCGCGATCTAATGCGCCTCTTTAAGGACTTGGCCGCTAAAGAGGCCAATGCGCTGGATGACGGACGTGTGGAAGGCAACGTCTCCGTCGCCGACATCGCCGCCGTCAAGGCCGCTGAAGGTGCGAAGGCCGATGCCCCTGCGGTGTCTGTGACCAAAGAGCCCGAGAAGAAATAAGCGGAGGTGTGACTGATGAGATTACGGATACTGGGTTCCGCAGCCGCTGAAGGGTGGCCTGCCATGTTCTGCTCATGCCCCGCCTGCCAGAAGGCGCGGGCCAACGGCGGCAAGGACCTCCGCAGGCGCACCGCCTACTTGCTGGATGAGGACACGCTTATCGACTACGGGCCAGACATCTACGCCCAGAGTCTGGAATTCAGCCTGGATCTGGCGAAGGTCAAGCGCCTCCTCATCACCCACAGCCACACGGACCACCTGACGCCGCGCGAACTCACCTGGCGTCGCAAGGGCTTCTCCAGTGCGCAGAACATGATGAAGATTTACGCCAACCAGGCCTCAGCCGACCGCATCAACGAATGCCCCACGTATGACAGCCTGGAGACCATCATGTCCGAGCTGCATGTCCTGAAGCCAGGCGACAAGCTCGTCGATGAAGACCTCGCCATCCAGGCGATTCTCGCCGACCACGCCCTGCCGCCAGAAGAGCCGCTGAACTACATTCTGGAGCGCGACGGTGTCTGCGCCTTCATCGGTAACGACAGCGGCTGGTGGTGCCAGGAGAGTTGGGACCTCATCAGCCAATACAAGTTCGACATCGTCATCATCGAGTGTACTTTCGGCATCCGCTGGCCAGAACAGCGCGCCAAGCACATGGGGGCAAACGTCTCCGTGGAGGTGCGGGACGAGCTGAAGCGGCTGGGCTGCCTGAAGGAGAACGCCCTTGTCGTTGTCAACCACTTCTCGCACAACATCCAGAACCTCCATGCCGACCTTGAACAGTTCTTCAACCCCAAGGGCATCCTTGTCGGCTACGACGGCATGATTCTGGAACGATAAGCTCTGACGCCACATCGCCTGAATTACCATAAGCACGAAGAGGCTGTTGCAAAACTGTCCCCAGGGCCTAATGACCCTGTCGGAAGATTCATCTTATAAAAGATGAGTTCATAACGTTTTGCAACAGCCCTTTTGTATTTTGAAAAAACTGCATTACCTCTTGATTTTTATTAGTTTTAAGAGTATAATATAGGGAAATGGGTTATCCCAAACGTTTTCAATACTTATTCAAGGAGACAATACTTATGAACACCCGGAAAAACTTTACCCTGATTGAACTCCTCGTGGTCTAAGCACTCGCATTTCAGTGTTTTTTATAACTTGCCCTGCATAAGATTCTTTACGCAGGGCTTTTTTTTCTTCGAGAGAGGACATGTTCAGTTCTGAGCAAAAATCTTCATGTTCCTGAGGTC
>JAFTAC010000084.1 GCA_017458805.1 Victivallales bacterium
TGCACACCACGAACCCCTCGGTTATGGCTGGGATGAAGGAGTTTCCATGTTCAAGCACACTGGCGAGTACTATCTGCAATATGCCTCCGATGGCACGGTTTTCCGCAACTATTGCTGTTCATGCTATCGCTCCAAGGTATCGCCACTGGGGCCGTTTACGCCTCCAACCCGCCCCATGCTCCACTCGCCATACGGCATTGTCACTGGGACTGGACATGGCGGCATGGCGAAAGGTCCCAATGGAAGCGTCTGGCAATTCTATACCTGCCGTATCGCGCAGACTCATCCCTTTGAACGGCGTGTCGGAATGGATCGCGTGCAGTTTGACGCGCAGGGAAATCCGACTGTTCAAGTCACTTCGACGCCTCAGTCGGTTTCCCAAGGGGATGTCGGCCTGGTTCCCGTCTCCGAAAACAAGCCGGCAACGTCCTCTAGTGCCCAGCCTTTTGCAGAGGCGCGCATGGCAGTCGATGCCTGTACGCATACCTGCTGGGCACCTGCTCAAGAAGACATGAACCCCTCCTTGACAGTGGATTGCGCAGAGTCTTTTGCAATCAGCGCACTGCGCATTATCTGGACGGAGTTTGGACTGGACTACGCCAGTGGACGCACCCCCGAACCCATGCGTTTTGATGTCCGCTTCTACGATGCGGACCATAATGAAGTTCCAAATACATGCCTGGACTTCCGTGACAACACTGTTGAAAGAAACATCGAGTTTCGTACCTTTGAACCAGTCGTTGCCCGCTATGTCACCGTCTCCTTCGACCAAAACAATGTACGCCTTCGCCACGGTATCACGGACTTCACCCTTTTCGCAAAACCGAATTAAGTTAACAAAGACAGTGAGGTGATAATGGTTCGGAATCCAGAAAAGACTTTTGGGGCTATCATAGACAAGTGCTCCACGGCGCAGCTTTGCTATATGGACAAGGATGGCTTTCCCGTCACGCGCGCCATGCTGAAACCGCGCGAACGGCACGGCATTCGCGAGTTCTTCTTCACATCCAACACCTCCAGCGAAAAGGTGAGCGCACTGAAGAGTAACCCGAAAGCCAGCATATACTTTGTTGACAGGCGTTTCTTCCGTGGCGTCAGCCTGGCGGGCACCGCCGAAATCATGGAGGATGCCGCCACGAAGGAACGAATCTGGCGAGAGGGCGACGAGCAGTATTACAGCCAAGGCGTTACCGACCCAGATTACTGCGTCATCAAGGTTACAGTGGTAGCAGGAGCTCTTACGTTCGGATTTGGTGGCCTCGAAACTGGCTAAATTAGACCCCAACCCTAAGGGCGGGGCCCCGAATGGAATAAACGGAAATTAAATTTTCACATAATGCTATTATTGTAAATTAGTTACAATGATTTCTTCAAGACGGCATACAGTGGCACAAGGAGCGGCGTCAAGGAGGTCGCGGCGAATGGCTATAAAAAAGGTTTTAGGATGGGCATGGCTTAATACAGTGGCACAAGGAGCGGCGTCAAGGAGGTTGCGGCGAATGGCTATAAAAAAGGTTTTAGGATGGGTATGGCTTATGGCACTGATATCATTGTTGTTTTCCTGTGCGTCAACAAGCACCGTCAGGGATGGAGGGGAAGGCATTGGCATTGCTCCCGAGGTGAAAGTGGGGCTTTATCTGGATGAAGGCTGCCGCGGAAACGGTCCATTTTTCTGGGCCAGGCTGCTGGCCTGTTCACCGCAAGTGGATTTGGTTCTGCTGAACGGGAAGGACATTCGCGAGGGCAAACTGGAGGGGATTCAACTGCTGCTATGTCCAGGCGGCGGAGGAGCCAAGCAGATTGGCGCCATGAAGCCAGAAGGTTTTGCCCGCGTGCGCAATTTTGTCGAAGAGGGGGGCTGCTATCTCGGCATCTGCGCTGGTAGCTACAATGCCATGAACCGCGAAGGCCGCTTTGCTTTCCTCCCGTATGATTACATTCAAGGTGCCTACGGCAAACTAGCGGATCTGGCCGTTGATTTCACAGAGGAAGGGGCCAAGATGCTGGGCATCCAGCCAGGGCGTCACATAGCTCGCTACAACGGTGGCAACATCATGCGTGCGACGGAGCCGACTGGCAAGGGGGAAAGCCAGGTCCTGGCCGTTTACAAGAGCAGTGTCAGCCACTATGACGCCGCCCCATACAACTTCTTGGACACGCCAGCAGTCGTTTTTGGCCAGTATGGCAAAGGCAAGGTGCTTGTAACCAGCTTTCACCCTGAATCATACGAATCCACCCACGACATTGCTTTGGGCTGCATCTATGCGCTGACGGGCGTCAAGCCAGTTCCCGTTTATCCAGGGCAAGCGCAACATCCTCTGCGCGTGGGGTTCTTTTCGCTGGGTTGCGTAGGTCCTCGCGCCACCCATGAAATGCTGGCCCTCGACAGGATAGGTGCCTTGGATGTGGATATCTTCTCAGTTCACGAAATCGACGTGGGAAGCCTGCGCCATTATGACGTGGTGGTGCTGCCTGACGGTGATGAGGCCTCCTACAAGAATTATCTGGGAAAAGAGTTCTACAAGGAGCAGTTCAAGCGTTTTCTGGAGCGTGGTGGGCGCATCGTCGCCTCTGGCAACGGCGCACAATACCTGCCCACGCACCCAAACATACAGGTACTGCCTGTTGGTGAACCTTTCGCCAAGGCAGTGATGAAATAAGGCACTCTTATAAAGGAGCGATAACGATGATTTTACTGACAGGTGGAACGGTCAAGACGATGGTAGGCCCCGACATTGAAGAGGGGCAGGTGCTGATTGACGGCGACAAGATCGTCGCAGTCGGTAAGAAGGTGCGCGTACCGCGCGGCACGGAGAAGATTGACTGCAAAGGGTGCATCGTCGCACCTGGCCTGATTGACGCGCACACGCACGTCGGAATACACGAATGCAGCGTCCGCTGGGAGGGAGATGATGTCAACGAGACCATCAAGCCTATCACGCCTGACATACGCGCGCTCGATGGCATCTATCCCAGCGATGAAGAGCTTGATGCCGCCCTGAAATCTGGCGTCACCGTAGCGTGCGTCACGCCTGGTTCAGCGAATGTTGTCGGCGGCACCGCATGCGCCATCAAACTCTATGGCAACTGCATCGACGACATGCTCATCAAGGAACCCGTCGCCATGAAGGCGGCGTTTGGCGAGAATCCGAAAGGCCTCCATGGACAGGCAGGTCGGTCGCCGAAGACGCGCATGGCCATCGCTGCGCTGCTGCGCAACCTCCTCATGAAGGCCACCCAATATGCGCAGGAGCTGGACGAAGCGGCGGAGGATTCCTCCAAAAAGAAGCCCACGTTCGATCCCGAATTGCAGGCCATGATCCCAGTCATCAAACGCCAGATTCCCTTGAAGGTACATGCGCACAGGGACTATGACATCCTCACGGCGATCCGCATCGCCAAGGAGTTCAACATCCGCCTGACGTTGGATCATTGCACGGAAGGGCATCTCATTGTGGACAAGCTGAAAGAGGCTGGCTTCCCTGTGCAGGTCGGTCCGTCCTTCGGGCACAAGAGCAAACATGAACTGCGCGATAAGACCTTCGCCACGCCAGGCATTTTGCAGCATGCGGGACTGCAGGTCAGCATCATCACCGACTCCCCCGTTACGCCGCTCCACTACCTGCCGCTTTGCGCGGGGCTGGCCGTGCGCGAGGGAATGGACGAGCAGGAAGCCTGGAAGGCCGTCACCATCAACCCCGCCAAGGTCCTGGGCATCGACGACCAGTTTGGCTCGCTTGAAGTCGGCAAAGTCGCCAACCTCGCCGTCTTCGATGGCAACCCGCTCCGTGACATCCAGGCAAAGGCCAAATATGTCCTCGTTGATGGAAAAGTCGTTGTCAACCAGTAACCTACCATAAAAACACACGCTATGAAGACCTTTTTTTCACTGTTGTTGATTTCCACATTGCTTTTTGGAGCCGAGACCCTGAACCTGAACTTTGCCAAGGACAGGGAGGTGACTGTTGACGGCAAGAGCTACGCCCTGGACGGCACCGTCACGCAGGACGGCTTCATGGCGTTTGGCGCCAAGGGCTTCTCCTTCCCTGTCAAGGGCTTCCTGGGGGACAACCAGGGCAGCCTCTTCTTCGAGTGCCGCTTTGACGAACCGTTGCCGCCCCACAACACCATGCGGACGCTGGTCCAAATCCGCACCCACAGCCGCCTGACCGTCGGCTTCCACTCCTTCGCAAGCAAGAAGTATGTCTTCGCCTTCACGGACAGAAGCTCGTCGTTCATCCACACCTTCGCCGCCCCCTACGAACCTGGCCACACCTATATGCTGGGCTTCACCTGGGACGGCAACAAAGTGCGCATCTATCAGGACGGTCATGCCATTGATGAAAAGGAACAGCCCCTGCCAATGGCGAAGGTCGGCGACCTCAACATCGGCCCCTACAAGGACAGATGGCTGGCACCTAAACCCTGGGCGGACGATTCTGCCATCAAGTCCCTGCGAATCTACGACACCGCGCTCACACCGCAGGAGGTCGCCGCTCTCTGCAGTGTGGAACTGAAGCCGCTGCCCGAAACGCATCCCATGCACATCACCATTCCCCCGCTTCCCGCGAACGTCAAGGCCCCGAGTGGGGATGGCGTGCTGGACGAGGAGGCCTGGAAGTACGCGGCCTCCATGCCACGCGTCATCCGCGGCAATTTCCCGCGCCAGTCTGGCGCACTGCCTCCGCACGATTTCAAGCTGCTCTACGACAAGGACAACCTCTATGTCGGCTTCAGCACCCTCTTCCCGCCGCATGTCCCGCTCATCGAAGGGAACCTGCGCACGCCAGAGGCGGAGCCAGAGGTCTGGGGCACCGAATCCGTCGAGTTCTACATCGAGAACGCGGACGAACTCTACCGCTTCACATGCAACGTGGCAGGCGGCTATGGCGAGCGCAAGGGCAAACGCCAGGACTGGACTTGCGAGTGGACGTACAAGGGCACGAAGGCCATGAAAATTGACGATTCCATTCTCTGGTCTGGTGAAATGGTCATTCCGTGGAAGTCGATTGGCCTGGCGGAGCCCCCGAAGGAACCGCGCCGCATCAACTTTTGCCGCTCGTGGAAGCTGCCAGATGCAGGATGCCACTCCTCGCTGAACATCAAGGGCACGGGCTACCTGCGTGAAGAAATGATTCAGGCGGATTTCGCACCGCTGGCAACCCTCCAGTTCACGAAGCACAACAACCCCAACAACGGCGAATACGAGCAGGAATTCCGCATCGCCTCGCAAAAGGGCGGCAACGTCATCTACGAACTGGCCGTCGCAAAAATGGACGGCACGGCGGTTCCGCTGCCCATCTACACCAAACGCTGCACCTTGAAGCCAGGCGAGGTCTTCCAGGACAACACCAAAACCGCCATCACCTACACCGACTACGACTGCCTGCTCTACACGCTGACGGACAACGGGAAGCTCTCCATGCGGGAGATGGTGCCCTACCAGTTGGACGAGAACTTCTTCGACCTCGTTCCCCTCTTCCTGAAGGGGATTATCCGCGTCACCTTGAAGCGTCCGATGATGCTGAGCAAACTGGGTGCGAGCTTTGTGGGGACCATCAGGTTGCAAGATGAAAAAGGGCAGTCGCTGGCAACCATCAAGACTAGCGACGAGAAGCTGGAACTCCCCTTCGACCGCAACTTCCCCAGCGGCACCTACTTCGTCGTTCTGGAGGACAAGGAGGGAAAGGCGTGCGCCAAAAAGCAGCTCTTCTACCCTGGGCACGGCGAATGGGAGAAGATGGAGTTCCCAGAGGATCTCATCATCCCGCCCTTTACGCCGATGGTTTCGACAGCTGCGGACGGCGCGCTGACCTCTTCGCTGGCCATGCGCAAGTACGAGTGGCGGAACAGCCTGCTGCCTGTCCAAATCACCAGCCTGGACGAAGGGATGCTGGCCATTCCTGCCGAGCTGCTCATCAATGGCAAGCCCGCCAAAACCACCTCCTTTGCCGTTGGAACCAACAAGCCGCACCACGTTGATTTCACCACGAAAGGCAGCAACGAAAGTGGCTCCTTCAGCGGGAAATCGTGGCTGGAGTACGACGGCATCCAATGGAACGAGGTGGAGGTTACGCACAGCGCCGCCAAGGGAAGCGTCGCCCTGCGCTTCACGCTGGACGCGCGCTACGCAAAGTACCTCCACACCGCCAATGGTGGTGGATGGGGAAGCAAAATCACGCGGGCGATACCCGACGGCGAACTCACCGTCCCCTACTTCCCTGTGATATGGATTGGCAACGAGGAGAAGGGGCTCTGCTTCTTTGCGGAGTCACGCCTGAACTGGAAGTTCCCCTCCAACCGCACCTATACCATCGTCAAGCAAGGGGGCACCGTCACGCTGACCGTCCACGTCACGGAGAAGGAGCCTGCAAATAAGCCTGAAACCTACGGCTTCGGTTTGCTGGCCACCCCCATTCGCCCCTTCGCGGAAAACTACCCCCTCGACACCCTCGGCTGGTCGTATGCCGCTCCCATGAACCGTCCTGGACGCAGGCCCACCAGCTACACCGTCCTCATGGTTGCGCCTGCTGGCGTGAAGGGGGGTGACCTGGGCAGCTACTTCGCCGACACGAACGACCATGACGCCGAGTTGCGGGCAAACGTCTATGACATCGTCCTGAAAGAACAATGTTGCGGGCACAACGTCAGACCCTTCCCCTACCTCTGTGGACACTACCTCTCGCAGAAGTACCCCGAGATGATGGCCTACCGCCCCGAATGGTCCTTCAGGCCAGAGCTGGCGATGGACTACAACGGCACCAGCCATTTCATCTACGACTGCTGCCCCGCCTCATCTGGCAGCGCATTCTTCGCATATAAGGCAAAGAAGCTCCTGGAACGCTACCCCGAGATGCAGGGGCTCTACTTCGACTTCGGCAACATCGTCGCATGCTCCAACTCGGAGCACGGCTGCCACGGGAGAATCCCGCTTCTTGCGCAGCGCGAGTTCTACCGCCGCATGTGCATTATCCAGCTGCAGGTCGGCATCAAGTCCCCCATCAACGTCATCCACAACACCGACTGCAACCTGCTGCCCACCTATACCTTCACCTCGCACCTGCTGAACGGCGAACAGGTGCGCCAGGCCTCCAGCACGCTCCTCCACAACAAGAAGGACATTCTGGACACCTACGGCATCGAGATGTTCGCCAGCGAGCTGAGCAGCCTGCCCTTCGGCGTCACCAACAGCGTCTATATGCCGCTGGACAAGCTGTCGAAGCAAAACGGCGGCGATGAGGAGACTGCGCCCTATCAGTTCCGTCTGGGCAAGGCGGAGTATGCGGCGACGCTCATCCACAACACCATCATCTGTCTATGGCGCAACCACTTCGGCATCGCTGACAAGGTCGTCCGCACATTTGACAGATTCGGTGTTGACAAGGCGCGCTTCGTCGGCTACTGGCGCGAACCCGCCAAGGTCACGGGGGCCAGCGACATCTATGTCAGCTGCCATGTCCGCGACAACAAGGTGCTGGCCGTCATCGGGCACGTCGGCAAGCCTCACGTCAACCAGACCTTCGAGGTCACCTTCGACTGGGCGAAGCTCGGCGTCACCATTCCGCCGAAGAACGCCGTTGACACGATGACCGCCCCAGATCCTGAATACGACGAGCTCTTCGCCATCCAGAAAGCCAACAAGGTGCCTCCCACCAGGGCCCCTCTGGAACTGGGTGACTTCGGCAGCAAGTTGCTGGGCTTCGACGGCAACACTCTGAAGTTCTCCCTTGACTTCCACTGCTTCGCCATTGTAGAACTGAAGTAAAATAGTGGTTAGTGGTTAGTGGTTAGTGGTTAGTGGCCACTGAACACAACCACTAACCACTAACCACTAACCACTAACCACTAAGCCATGAAATATGCCATAGGATATCAACAGCCCGAAAACGGGGAGCCGTTCAGCAATATCGTTGCCGACTACAGGGAGCATATCGCAGAGGTCTATTTCCCCTGGCCGAATCTGGCTTCGGGACGTGCCGCGCTGGGCAGCACCCTCGGGGCCGTTGACTGGGGGGCGCAAAGGGAGCTGGAGGAGAACCTGCGCGCCATACGCGACATGGGTGTCCACCTGGACATCCTGTTCAACGCCAACTGCTACGGGGCCTCGGGCATCAGTGTCGCCTTGAACAACCAGGTCTGCTCCATCATCGACTATCTGGGCAATCTGGGGCTTCTGCCCGACGTGGCCACCACCACGAGCCCCTTCGTGGCAACCGCCATCAAGAAGAACTTCCCCGAAGTGGAGACGCGTGCCTCCGTCAACATGCGCATCGACTCCACGCTTGCCATGGGCTACCTGGCCGACATTTTCGACTCCTACCACATCCGCCGCGATTTGCAGCGCGACCTGAAAACTGTCGCACTCTTCTCCGACTGGTGCAAGGCCAATGGCAAGACGCTCTGCATGCTGGCCAACAGCGGCTGCCTACGCCACTGCCCTGCGCAGAGCTTCCACGACAACCTCGTCGCCCACGATGCGGAAATCGACCAGACGAAAAACGTGAAGGGCTATATGCCGCACCTCTGCTGGAAGCTCTACCAGAACAAGGAGAACTACGAGGAGATCCTGCGTTGTTCATGGATCCGCCCCGAGGACATCTTCCGCTACGAGCCCTACTTCAAGATGGTGAAGCTGGCAACCCGCCAGCACTCCCACCCGCGAATGGTCCTTGGCGCCTACATCAGCGGACACTACGAAGGCAACCTTCTCGACCTCCTGGAGCCTGGCTTCTCCACCATCTTCCGCCCCTACGCCATCGACAACACACGCTTCCCTGATGACTGGCACACCATCGCCACCTCCTGCGCCACCAACTGCACCCACTGCGGCAAATGCACGGAAGTCCTCAATCAGGTTCTTGTCAAGGCGCGGGACGACGAGTAGGCCTGGGCAATTCCGCAATAGTTTGGAATAAGCAATGTTGCGATTACCCATCTGAAATGATACTAATTTTGTGCGGAAGCACCCTGAATCGCTTAATTTGCGTTATAGTATAAGAAATGTGTTATAGTAAAACAAATGCGTTATCAAAACTAGGAGGAAGAAGATGTATCGCCATTTGATTTCCAAAGGTGCATTGCTGGCCGGACTGCTGGTGGTCTTGCTGGTGGTCACGGGGTGCCTTCAATGCGGGGATGGTGGCTGGGGCGAGTACAAGGTGTTCTGCGGGATGTCATTCAA
>JAFTAC010000085.1 GCA_017458805.1 Victivallales bacterium
AATCGTACATAATAGATACCTTTTGATGCTATCGGTTCTCTTTATAACATACTAATTCTATTTTAGATTTCAAGCCAACAGGCTGTCAAATCCTCATAGCCAATTACGCTCTGCCTTGTTGCAAAAAAGAGAAAAAGCATTATATTTATTAGCCTTTTTCAGAGGTAATTTCAAAACTTGCGCGAAATGCGCTAAGAGATGGACGCAGTGGCTAAGGCAACGGATCGAAGCCGCACTTACGTGCGGCTAGAGGCGTTGCCAACGCCAATGTGTTCATGTCGACGCGCATTTCGATGATAGTTTTGAAATTACCTCTTCAGACAGTTCGAAATTCCATCCTGTCTTGACGGACTACATCCGTCTGCATAAACAAAACTAGGAGCACATCACCATGAGTAGAAGCAAGGAAGAGCTGGCGTCGATTGCCCAGCTTGGAAGCCAATCGACGCAGTACGTCTATGACTATGACCCGAAATTGCTGGAGCGTTTCTCCAACAAGCACCCAGAAGACGACTACATGGTGATGCTCAACTGCCCCGAATTCACCACGCTTTGCCCGAAGACAGGGCAGCCCGACTTCGCCGAAATCCGCATAGCCTACATCCCCGACCAGTATCTTGTCGAGTCCAAGTCGCTGAAACTGTATCTGTTCAGCTTCCGCAACCACGGCGATTTCCACGAGGACTGCTGCAATATCATCCGCAAGGACCTGACCGCCCTGCTGGCGCCACGCTACCTGGAGGTCATGGGCATCTTCACGCCGCGGGGCGGCATCTCCATCTACCCCTTCGCCAACTATGCCAAGCCTGGCAGCGGATACGAAAGCTATGCGAAGTCGCGCCTCTTCGCAGCCATCGACCGCCGTGAGTGGAAGTAGCAGGAGGAAAGCCATGCGTAGAACAAACGAAAACCTCATCCTGCTGAACACGCTTTTCACGACGGCGCTCATCGTCTCCAACGTAGTGACGGCAAAGCTCTTCCGCACGGGGATTCCCCTGTTCGGTACGGAAATCGTGCTGCCAAGCGCGGTGCTTTGTTATGCCTGCACCTTCCTCTTCACCGACGTCATCGGCGAAATCTGGGGCCGCGCCGAGGCCTCCAAAAGCATCCTGTACGGCTTCGTCTCGCAGATTTTCGCCTCTGCCCTCATCCTCATTGCAGGGTGGGTGCCAGCGGTAGATCCGACAATGCAAGATGCCTACTCAAAGGTGCTTGGGCAGAACCTGCTCTTTGTCGTGGCAAGCCTCACTGCCTACTTTGCATCGCAGATGTGGGATGTCTGGGTCTTCCACAGAATCCGCGACTGGTATCTCCAGAAGCGCGGCGGCACCACAGCAGCTAGGTGGCTTTGGAACAACGCCAGCACGATGACCAGCCAAGTCATCGACACCGTCCTCTTCATCGGCATCGCGTTTGGTATCGGCTTCAAATGGCTCTGGACACCTGAAAAATGGCCCGTGCTGGGGGGCATCATCGTCGGACAGTACCTCGTCAAACTTCTTCTCGCCCTCCTCGATACACCATTCTTCTATCTGATGACTGTGCAAGAAAAAAAGCAGGCTCCGTCCTGTGCGAGTAGCATAACCAAAGGAAACCAACCACATGAAAACTAACATGGAAAAACACTGGACCATTCACATTTGGACTGTCGTCATCCTGGCGGTCGTCTCCCTGACTGGCTGTGTCAGCAAACCGCTTTCGCTCTGGAACGACACCGCCCCCGCAAAGGCGGCATTGGTCAGCTATGTCAAGGCCGTCACCTCAAAGGGTTCCCCCGACTACATCCCAGTCGAAAAACGCATCGCCGTCTTCGATTTTGACGGCACGCTCTTCCTGGAGACCGACCCGACCTATTTCGACTGGTGCCTCTTCGAGCACCGCGTGCTAGACGACCCTAGCTATAAGGCGACCGAAGAACAGCTCGCCGCCGCAAAGGCCTCGCGAAACGGCTCTTTCCCATCGTTGAGTAGCAACCGCGAACGCATGGTCTCGGAGGCCTACAAGGGGCTGACCATCGCTGAGTTCGATGCCTTCATCCGCACGTTTATGGAGGAGAATCAACCAGGCTTCATCGGTCTAAAGCGCGGCGACGCCTTCTACAAGCCGATGGTCGAGGTGGTGGAGTACCTCGTCAAAAACCGCTTCACCGTCTATGTAATCAGCGGCACGGACAGGCTCACGGTGCGTCCGCTGACCGAGAAGCTGCACCTGCCGC
>JAFTAC010000086.1 GCA_017458805.1 Victivallales bacterium
GTCTGACCATGAAGGTCAAGGGCGGCCTGATTTCCCCCAACAGAGTCAAGCTGGATTTGGACCTGAGCAACACGGGCGCTGTCAACGCTGGCGGCGATATGTTTGACCGCAGCACCGATTCGACACAGCAGGTTGTGTATTGCGACCTGGACAAGACCTTGGTTTTGGCTGGCAGCAAGAAAATCTCCCAGGGCATCAGCAATTCTGGTCTTCCTGTCTTCCGCAATACTCCAGTTCTGAAGTGGTTTGTCTCGACGGACGCTGGCTCCAAGAACGACACACGCCTCGTGGTACTTGTCTGCCCGCGCATTGCAGGACAGAGCACCGACGTGGAGATTGAAGTTCCGCTGGAAGCCGATAGCAAGGACGTTTACAAGACTGGCACTGGTGACCTCAAGGAGAAGAAAGAAAAAGAAGACGCTGCCAAGCCGTGGTACAAGCGCTGGTTCGGCAAATAAGTCTGTCTTGTGGCGCAAGCTCAAGCTTGCGCCTATGACTTTTTCCAATGATTTAAATCAGGAGTAACTCAGGTGTTGAATATCGTCATTCTGGATGAAAATGGTGGCCAGGTGGGAGTTCAGGAGATTCCCGACGGCGACGTCTCGTTGTCCATAGGCCGCCATTCGGATTGTGACGTCCAGCTGGCAGGTGGTGGAGTCTCCCGCCACCATGCCCGCCTTCATGTCATGGGCGGCACGGTGTTTGTGGAGGACACGCAGAGCTCCGCTGGCACTTTCCTGAATGACGCGCAGGTGACGGAGATAACGGAGGTACCGATTGGCTCCGTTATCACGGTCGGCATCTATCGCCTGCTCATAACCGATGGCGAGGTTCCTGCGCCTGCTCCAGCACCAGCTCCAGCTGTCCAAGCGGCTCCTGAACCCGCGCCGGCACCCGTCGTGGAGGCGGCTCCGCCGCCCGAAGTGAACAACTTCCTGGACGAGTTCAAGAACGCCTCCGTGCTTTGCACCCCTGACATCCTGGCATTGAAGCGCTCCATCCACGAAGATGTGCTGGAGAAGCTGAACCTGTCGGAAGATGCCCTGAAGGACACCAAGAACGACGAGATGCTGGACAAGGTGGGGCGCGCCCTTGACATGGTGCTCCGCGAACGCCGCCATGAACTTCCCCATGCCATTCCGCTGGACCTTTTCCGACAGGCGATGATGGACGAGCTCATCGGCTACGGCCCCATCTCCCCGCTTCTGCGCTCGCCGCGAATCTCTGAAATCATGATCAACGGACCTGACGTAGTCTTTGTGGAAAGCAAGGGCAAGCTCTTTGAAAGCGGCGTGCGCTTCTTCAACGAGCAGCACCTCATGTCCATCATCCAGAGAATTGTGGAGCCCCTGGGGCGTCACGTCGATGATGCCTCCCCCATGGTCGATGCACGTCTGCCCGACGGCTCCCGTGTGAATGCCATCATCCCCCCATTGGCCCTGCGCGGAGCTTCCGTCACCATCCGTAAGTTCGCGGACAAGAAGCTGACCACGGACGACCTCATCAAGTTCGGGAGCATGACGCAGGACATGGCACTCTTCCTGGAGGAGGCCGTTAAGTCTCGCCAGAACATTTTGGTCTCTGGTGGTACAGGCTCTGGTAAGACCACCCTCCTGAACGTCCTCTCGCAGTTCATTCCGCAGGGGGAGCGCGTGGTGACCGTGGAGGACTCGGCGGAATTGAAGCTTTCCCATCGCAACCTGGTTGCCCTGGAAGCGCGTCCTGCCAACATCGAAGGCAAGGGACGCGTCTCCATCCGAGACCTGGTGGTGAACACCCTGCGTATGCGCCCTGACCGCATCATCGTCGGTGAGTGCCGCGGTGCGGAGGCTCTGGACATGCTTCAGGCCATGAATACGGGCCATGACGGCTCCCTCACCACCGCCCACGCCAACAACCCGCGCGATGCCATCACCCGTCTGGAGAACATGGTGATGATGGCGGGCTTCGAGCTGCCATCCAAGGCCATCCGCGAGCAGATTGCATCCGCCCTCGACCTGATTGTCCAGCAGACGCGTCTGCCCGATGGCTCCAGAAAGATTGTCCAGATTTCCGAAGTGACTGGGCGCGAAGGCGATGTGGTTCTCCTTCAGGACATTTTCGTCTTCGAGCAGGAGGGGATGGACAAGGACGGCAAGGTGGTAGGCCACCACACCGCGACTGGCAACATCCCATACTTCGTGGATGAGCTGCGCAAGACGGGGCGCCTGAAGCTGGACATGTCCGTATTTGTTCCTAAGAATTGAGGTAATTGCAAGCGGAGGTTGATTTTGTTTAAGGATTTGCTTTCAAATGCATGGTTCGACTACATCGTCGTCTTTGCGGCGGTGGCGTTGAGCATCTATCTGCTTGTCTCCACGTTATATAAGATGTCGTTGGAACGACTGGAGAACAAGCGAGGCGAGTACGAGGAACTGAAGTACTTCGTGACGCTGCCGCGCCTGCTTTCATATCGCTTCTCGGCCATGTTCATCATGGGCATCTTGCTGGTGGTCATCCTGCTTGTCTGCGGTGTGTTGAACCCCTTCATCTACATCCCTGTGGGTATCGCCGCGGCCGTTTTGGGCTGGATGGCTCCGTTGGTTTACTACCGCTGGAAGCAGATGCAGCGGAAGGAGCTTTTTGAGGCAAAGCTTCTTGACTTCACCATGGGCCTGGCCAGCGGCATGCGCTCTGGTTTGGGGCTGCCCCAGGCTTTGGACGCCACTGCAAAGCGCATTGGCGAGCCGATGCAGGAGGAGCTGCAGACTGTCCTGCGCGAGTATCGCTTCGGCATGGAGCTGGCGGATGCCCTCCAGAGGCTTAACGAGCGGATGCCCAGCGAGGACATGAGCCTGCTGGTCACCACCATCAAGCTGACCACCAAGACGGGCGGCAGTCTCGTCGAGGTCATGGACAAGATGGTCGAGATGATTCGCGGGCGCCGTGAGTTCCAGGAACGCCTGAAGAACATGACCGCCCAGGGCAAGTTCGAGGCTATCGCCATGTCGCTGGCTCCTGTCGCGGCCTTCATCCTGCTCTACATCGTCGATCCCGACCTCATGCGTCCGATGGTGACGACGGGCATGGGCTGGTGTGGCATCGGCATTGTCGCCGTGATGGTATCATGCGGCTACTTTGTCATCAAGAAGATTGTTACGATTGAGGTGTAATCATGAACAATTCTGACTTGCTTACTTACATCATCGTCTTCCTCGTGGTCTTTGTTCCCTATCTATTCCTGCAGTTCTGCCTGGACAACAAGACTCGCAAGCGGGACGATGTCAACATGGACAGCATCCCGTCCGCTTTCCGTATATGTTTCGGTCTCCTCGGAATGCTTGCCGAGAACGGCGGAAAGCAGCTTGCCGCCTTGCAGGAGAACCGTGCGAAGGATATCAAGAACAAGCTCGTCATCGCGGCCATTCCCATGGAGAAGGAGTATGTTTTCGCTGCGGAGGCGCTCTTCGGCATAGCAGGCATGGTGCTGCCGCTGCTGTTTTTCATGCTGGTCACCAAACGCATGGACTTTGCCATCTGCTCAGCGATTCTCTTTGGTTTGATTGGCTTCATCTACCCCTCCATGACCGTTGCCAGTCTAGCGGAGAAGCGTCAGGAGCTCATTATGAAGAACCTCCCGTTCGCCATCGACCTCATCGGTTCCGCCATGCGCGCAGGTCTGGATTTCTCCGCAGCCGTCCGCTATTACGTCAGCACCGAGAAGAAGACGAATCCGCTGGCCGTTGAGTTCGGCGTGATGCTTCGCCAGATGGAACTGGGCAAAACCCGCGTCGAGGCCCTGGAGGATGTGGCGAACCGTGTCCAGACCGACGAGTTCAAGTCCTTCTCGGGCGCGGTCGCACATGGTACTGAAATCGGCGCCTCCATCGTGGAGACGATGCGTGTCCAGGGCGAGGAGATGCGCCGAGCCCGCTTTAACCGTGCAGAACGCAAGGCGGCCCGTGCGCCATCCATTATGATTCTTCCCATAGCCGTCTTCATCATGCCTGCAATCTTCGTCGTGATTGGGACGCCTGTTCTCATCAAGATACAGTCCAGTGGCTTAGGAGCATTGATGCAATGAGATACCAAATTCGATTTATCGAAGGCGAACTGCTTGGGCAGACCTTCCCGATTGGTGCGAACGCGCTTTCCGTCGGGCGTTCCCACTCCAATGAAATCAAGCTGACGACGCCTGACGTCTCGTCGCGCCACGTCAACCTGTCTCTTGGCAATGACGGCGTCATTCTCGAAAACCTGAGCTCGCGCGTGACGAAAATCGACGAGGACGCTTTGGCTATGGGCGACCGAAAGCCCCTCATCGCAGGGCAGGTCGTCTCCCTCGGCGGACTTGTCAAGTTCACCCTTGAGGCGCTTCCCGATGCGCCTGCCGCGAAGCCCGCAGTCGGGAGCCCACAACGTGCGCCCAATAACGATGACGATGCGACGACTCCGCCGCCAAGTGGGGGCGCACAACGTGCGCCCATTCCAACACCAATCGTGGGCGCACAACGTGCGTCCAATGACGATGATGCGACGACACCACCTCCTGCCCCGAAGCCAGCGTCGAAGCCTGCCGCGCCGATAGACAATGACGCGACTGTGCCGCCAGCAGCGGCGCCGAAGCCCGCGCCTAGACCTGCGCCAGCTCCTGCAAAGCCTGCCCCGAAGCCCGCACCAAAGCCGATGCCGACTCCAATGCCCACGCCAACGCCGACACCTGCGCCAAATGGCGCTGATTCCGCCAACGAGACCATCGCGATGCAGACGCGTATGGCCTCCGCCGAGGAATTGGAGTACATGAAGAGCAGCCACGAAAAGAAGAAAATCCGCAAGACGGGGTTTTGGCTCTTCCTGCTCGTTGTCATCATCGGCGGTCTGATTGGCGCATACTACGCCTTCCTCTACAAGGCACCGGAAAAGGTTTTGTCGTGGCCGAAGGACGAGGCTGGCAAAGAACTGTCGGAATACGCCAAGATGGAGGGCTGCCCGTATGTCAACGACTTGCAGGTGAAATATCCGAACATTCCTGGCGCTGACGTGGAAAGTTCCTCAGGCAAGCTTGTCATCAAGTCCGCATTGGGCAAGTATCGGGACGTGCCGCTTCGTCTGACCATGGAGTATTTCCAGGACAAGTCCTCCCTCACGGTCGAGCGTACGGCCACCCTGGAGAAATGGATGGCAAGCAAGACGACGGGAAGCGAGAACTGGAACTTTGACTTAATCCAGCCCATCGCCTTCTATCAGAGCAAGCATGGCATCCCCTACCTCAGCGTCCCCTACAGCCGCACGGAGGATAATGAGTCCTTTGTTGGCTATGCCGTCCAGATTCGCATGGCGGACTGGGTCTTTATCCTGATGAAGGAGATACCCACGCGAGACCGCTGGCGTGCCGAATGGTACATTCAGCAGGTCGCCTTCCTGGCGTTTTCGACGAAGTTCCTGGAGAACCATTGGGAGGGGACTGACGATTACCAGAAGGGGAATCCTGCGGCCATCGTGGCGGAGGCGAAGTCGCTTCTGCGCAGCCGCACGCCCACTGTCTGGCCCAAGGCGCAGTATCTGCTTCGCAGTGCTCTGTGCCAGGCGCAGGGCGCAGGGGACGCGCAGGTTGTTGCCGACGCGGTTGAGCTGGTGCGCGAACTGCGCGACAGCCAGATGGAGTATTTCAACCAGGAGAAGATTACTTATCTGCTGGCAAAGAACCAGAAGAACGACAAGGAGATGAAGAGAATCAGCGCCGAGCTTCGCGCGGTTTTCTCCTCCGAGGAAGATTACAGATTTCATAAAATCAGGCAGAACAAATGGGATTGAAGTCCAAAAAAGAGCTTAAGATTAGACTTGAGCATGAAGGCAAGGTGCTGTACGAAATCTCTGCATCGGAGATTACGTCGGAGATTACCATTGGGCGCGCCCAGGACAGCACCTGGTGCATCCCTGCGACGGACCGCGCGGCCAGCAACAAGCATGCTGCCATTGTGAAGAAGCGTGGCAGCCTGGTTGTCGTGGACCGCGGCAGCCGCAATGGCATCTATTTTCAGGGTGCGAAGGTGCCCGAGCACAAGCTGGCTGCCGGGGACCAGGTCGGCATTGGCGACTGCCGCCTCTATGCGGAGATGCCAGAAGTCGGTGCTGGCAAGGGACCTGAGCGCGAGTTCAATCAGCTGGAGCAGCTCAACGGCGAGAAGAAGGGCACCATCTACAAGCTGGACAAGCCCAGCGTGCGCATTGGCTCCGCCTCCGACTGTGAAATCATCCTGAACGACTCCGTCGTCTCCCATTTCCATGCATCTGTCGAGCAGAAGAGCGATGGCAGCAGCTGGATACGGGACCTGGGGAGCCGCAACGGCACTCAGGTCAACGGCACCCCCTTGTCGGGTTCCGCCAATGACAGTGGACGCCTCCTCAAGGACGGCGACGTCATCACCATCTCCTACATTGAGCTGAAGTACTGGGACAAATACGCGGTCCATGTCCGCTCCCACTGGATACTGAAGACGATTACGGTAATCCTTACCATTGCGATCATGCTGATGGGCTACAATATCTGGCAGGAGGCCCGCCCCTCTGCGAAGAAGGAGATTGACTTTGCGCGCGAGGCTGCGCGTCATTGCGACTTCGCCACGGCGCGCGTTCACTTGGAGAACGCCAAGACGGCGCGCAAGGCGGAACGCTACCGTTCGGAGCGCAAGGAGCTTGCCA
>JAFTAC010000087.1 GCA_017458805.1 Victivallales bacterium
AATTGCTAATTGCTAGATAATATAACACCCTCCAAGCGATTTGCAAAAAAGGGGATTGGCGTTACATTATCCCCGAGGCAATACAGAATCGAAAAGAGGAGATTGATTATGCCGAAGTTTCTAGGGATAGACTGCTGCACACGGAAGATGAACGCGCTGGTCATTGACACGGACAGGCGCACGCTTTCCCCAACCGTCAGCGTCTATTACAGCGACTTGCGCCCGCAGAGCGAAATCAAGAACGGGATGGTTCCCAACGACGACCCGCTCGTCAAGCACTCCGACCCGCTCGTCTGGGCAGATGCACTGGACACGTTGCTTGGACGCCTCACCGAGGCGGGCATCGACCTCTCCACCATTTCTGCCATCAGCGGCTGCGCACAGCAGCACGGAACCGTCTATCTCAGCCCCGATTTTGCAAAGAACAACTGGATTACAGGGAAAACCTCCTCGCTTGCCGCCGCCATTGCCCCCATGCTGACGCGCAAAAGCTCCCCCATCTGGATGGACAGCTCCACCTTCCAGCAGTGCCGCGAAATCGAGGCAGCCCTCGGCAGCGCACAGTATCTCCAGCAGAAATGCGGCTCCTGCGCCACAGAACGCTTCGCAGGCCCCCAGATACGCAAGTTCTTCCAGGAGGATTCCTCCGCATACGCAAAGACAGGCGTCATCCACCTTGTCAGCTCCTTCCTCACCTCGCTCCTGACAGGCAAGTCTGAGAAGATCGACTGCTGCGATGCCGTTGGCATGAACCTGATGAACATCCAGACCATGGACTGGGACGACGAACTCCTGAAGGCAACCGCTCCGGGCCTCCGCACCAAACTGCCGCCCATCTGCGGCAACTCCCACATCGCAGGCAAGCTCCACCCCTACTTCTCCAAATACGGCCTTCGCGAAGTCCCCGTGGTCACCTTCACAGGAGACAATCCCAGCAGCCTCATCGGCATCGGCGGATGGAAGCCAGGCATCACCATCGTCGCACTAGGCACCAGCGACAACATCTTTGCCGCTTCCGACAAGCCTATCACCGACCCATACGGCTATGGCCACCTCTTCCTGAACCCCGCAGGCAAATACATGCCCCTTGCGTGCTTCAAGAACGGCACATGCGCACGAGAACACATCATGCAGGAGTTCAACCTGACCTGGCACGAGTTCGACGTCGATGCCTTCGACCTCACACCGCCTGGCAACAACGGCAACATCCTGCTGCCATACGTCACTGACGAAATCACCCCACAGGCAATGAACGTAGGCGGCATCGTCCACGAAGGCAATTCGCTCTTCAAGTCCCACAAGAACGCGGCCTCCATCGTCCGTGCCATGGTGGAGGCGCAGGCGATAACGATGCGCCTCCACACGACCTGGTTCGGCAACCGCATCAAGTCCATTCGCATCACGGGGTCGATGTCGGACAGCCTGGGCGTCTGCCAAGTGCTCTCCGACGTCTTCAACACTACGGTCGAACGCCTTGACCACCACAACGCAGCGGCACAAGGTGCCGCCATGCGCGCAGCGCAGGCCACCCTGCCCGACACCCTCAGCTGGCATGCCATCACAAAGCTCTTCGCCACGCCAGTCAGCTCCAAGACCATCTCCCCCAACAAGCAGAACGTAGAGATTTACAAGGATCTCATCCAGGACTACGCCAAACTGGAGAAAAACATCACTGGCGTGGATTGCACCATTCCCAATTAGACACAAGGAGGCACAAGATGAACGAGGAGACCATTCAGGTAAAGCGCATTCTCTTCTGCACGGACTTTTCCCCGAACGCAAATATCGCCTTCACGCACGCCATCGAGGTGGCGCAGCGCTATCCTGGCGCGGAGCTCCACCTGCTTCACGTCATCCCCGCACCAGACGCACAGTACTGGAAGTCCTACGTCTATATGCCTACAATCGATGTTGACCAGATGGCGAAGGACGCCTTCGACAAGCGCGTCAGCGAAGAGTATGAATCAATGCTTCCCAAAGACATTATTCTAACAAAAGCGTTCCGAATCGGCAAAGCATACGCCGAGATTATTCGTTATGCTGATGAGATACAGGCCGATTTGATCGTCATGGGACGACAGGGGCGCGGAGCCTTGGAATCCCTCTTCTTCGGCACTGTTGCCGAAAAGGTCGTCAAGAAGGCGAAATGCCCCGTGCTGGTCATTCCGCTTCTGCCCCAACCAGCCAAATAGTCATAAACCAACAGCTTTTTAGGAAACCACCATGTCCGACACACTTGAATCCCAACTCAAAGAATTGATTGTAGAGCGCCTCTTTCTGGACATCGCTCCGGAAGATATTGAAACCGACGCCCCCCTTTCCGACTACGGCGTCGATTCCTTCCTCCTACTGGAGCTGATCGTTGCCCTTGAAGAGGTCTTTGAAGTGAAGTTCGAGCAGTCGGACATCACAGCCGACGTACTCAAATCAGTGGCATCTTTAGCGGCATTGGTACAATCAAAAAAATAACCATGTTTAATGCGGAACGGGTTTTAACGCCCGTTCCGCAATAAATATCTAAATCCAATCAAAATTATCAGAGATTATAAGCTCTTCCTTGGTGATAAGATGCGTAGTTTGCATGGGTATGGATTGATACGCCAGCCCAAAGTTATCTGCTAACTCTCGCACCTCTTCAGTGTCATCATAGGTCAGCAAGAAATGTCCCTTCATTTGGGTCGCTAATTCAAAAATACGACGGTGGTCAACGTCAAAATGATTATACAAGCGCCTTCCTGCCACAGTATATGGAGGGTCGATAAAGAAGAACATTTCTTTATTGTCTAAATACTGCTCCATTATGCCAAAAGCATCACCGTGAATAAACAATATCTTGTCGCGTAATGCATTAGCCTCCTCTATGCGTCTAGCCAATGTTGAAGGATACCAACGAGAAGCCAGACCTTTTCCCGCTTCGCCAGTCTTGATCAACCCTGCCCCTTTGGCAAGTATTCCTCCATGAAATGTGCGGTTACGTACAATTGTTGCAAAGCCTTTTTCCCTGATACCCGCATTGGCCTGCTGAACAACGAGATTCACCTCTTCTGCTGTAACTACAAATGACTTAATGCGGTTAACAAGCCAGGTACAGTCTTTTTCTGAAAAAATGGTTTCCCAAGCCGCTGCAACATCTTCATCTAGTTCAACCATTGTTGCATGATTGAAATAGCCTTCGGCTATAGCAGTAAGAGTGATAATTCCCCCACCCGCAAATGGTTCTATAAGCTGGGCATTATCCTGAGCCTGCCTAAACCATTTTCTTGCAGTTGGCACAAGCCATGTTTTGCCTCCAGGATAGCGAAACGGACTACGTTGCGGAACAGATGAAACATTTATGACTTGTGGCCTATCTTCAACTTCAGAAGACCATAAATCAGGAAACAAACTCAGTTGTACAGGTTGCGTTGTCATAGCAATTCAAATACAGAATGAGCTTCAGGTGCATTGCTTGTCCGTTCATCAAGCTTTCCTTGTAACAACGACAAAAAATCCTCCATGCTCCCCTCTTTAGTATAAATAACCCTGTGAAGTGCTGAATAGAACTCTGTATAAACTGTTTTAACTAGTTGAAGATGATAGGAAGCATCTGAAGCGCTGTAAACCAAATCATACAAAAACCATGCAATGTCTGCCTTTTCCTTTGTGGTTTCAGGCAACTTCGGCAAAGTCTCAAAAAAAGCCTTCTGAATTGCTACACACTGCTTCTTGTTCCAGGCTTAGAATATTCCCCCCTTATACATCATCTGGGGTATTAACCTTTTTCGAGAAGAAGAAAGATAGTCAGGACGTGGATAATTGCGTCCATCCCATTGGAAATCCTCTGTGGGATTATTCATGAATTCTTGAAATGGATTGCGAAGATTTCCACTTATATACACACCTTGAACTTCAACCGATGCGAAATCTAAAATGCAACCATTATTATCATAACTAACGATTACGTAATCAATATTTCCAGCTGGTTGTCCATCGACATCAACCAATTTGATTTCAGGCAATGAAGTCCATTTTGTACCTTTTTTCCAGACAAACTCGGCAGCATTCCTTAAAATCAACCAATCCTCACGAAAACGAGTTGGACACGTTATGACCATACCATTTTCGTGCTTCACGCTACAAACACCAAGAGGATCGTCAGCCTTGTCTTTCGTGCAGTTTGGATAACGGTTGTGAAAAGGACAAAGCCTATTGTCACGATAATATTTTGCTTTCTCAGAGACATTTTCCGATGGAAAACCAAACACTTCTGCTAACGGATTATTACTGTGCATATTAATAACCACCATTCAATTAGGCCTAGCCTGATTCCCTTTCCCCCAAATATCTCTCAATAATATAGGAGTTTCTCCCAAATTGTCAATAGCTAAAAGTGTTTTTATGCTTAAGTGAAGATAGTTCTTCTTTCTAGTAATGTGCCATAATCAAAAAAATAAACAAGTCCATTGGATATTTTACTCAAAAGAATTATATTGTTTAAGGTTTCTTTTCAAAAACATGATAAACCTTAAGGTAGTACAATATGGCACGATTCAAGATAGGCGTGATGGTGGACAGCTTCAGGCTGCCCATACCCGATGGCGTGCGCAAGGCCAGCGAGCTGGGTGCGGACGGCATCCAGGTCTATGTCGTCGATGGTGAGATGACTCCGAAAGCACTGGATGCAGCCAAACGCCAGGCATTCAAGAAGCTGGTGCAGGACAATGGCCTTCAAATCTCCGCACTCTGCGGCGACCTGGGCGGCCACGGCTTCCAGATTCCAGCAGAGAACGAAGACAAGATTGCCCGCTCTGAGGCCATCGTCGATTTGGCGGTTGATCTGGGCACCAAGGTTGTGACGACTCACATCGGCGTCGTCCCCGCTGACGCATCATCGCCTGTTTACCAGAACCAGAAACTCGTCTGCCAGACCATCGGCGAATACGCTGCCAAGCGCGGCGTGACCTTCGCCATCGAAACGGGGCCTGAAACAGCAGAACGGCTTGCCACCTTCCTGAAGGATGTCAACTCCAAGGGCATTGGCGTCAACCTCGACCCTGCCAACCTCATCATGGTGCAGAACGACGACCCTGTGAAGGCCGTCTATGCGCTGAAAGACTTCATCGTCCATACGCACGCCAAGGATGGCGTCCAATACAAGCCCTGCGACCCCGTCAAGGTTTACAATGCCTTCGCGGAAGGCGGCGTTGAAGGACTCAATATTGGTGAACTGTTCAACGAACTTCCATTAGGGGAGGGCAAAGTGGATTGGGACCGCTATCTGGCGGCCCTTTCCGAAGTAGGTTACCGTGGGTATCTGACCGTCGAAAGAGAGGTCGGAGCCAACCCCGAAGCCGACATACGGACTGCCGTAAACTTCCTGAAAGCCAGAATCTGAAGCGTTTATCAACGTTTCACTTCCCAAAGACAACACCGACCCGTTCGACGGAGTTCATCCATCGATGAACTGTGGTGTTGTCTTTTTTTGTAACAGATAAATATACATTCCAAAATCTATAAAAGGAAACCACAATGAAACGTACCACCCTTTTGACAATCGTCGTGCTGCTTGCAGCAGCGCTTTTCACCAGCTGCGAGAAAAAGGACACCCCGAAGGTTTACCGCCTGACCTACAGCATCTTCTTCCCGCCCGTCCACGTCCACACGAAACTTGCCATTCAATGGGCGGAAGAGATTGAGAAACGCACAAACGGACGCGTCAAAATCGAGGTCTTCCCCGGCAGCGTCCTGAGCGGGGCATCCGAGAACTACGACTGCGTCGCCAACGGCGTTTCAGACCTTGGCATGAGCGGACTGGCCTACTCCAAGGGGCTCTTCCCCCTCACCGAGTGCCTCGACTACCCCATGGGCTACCCGAACGGCGCCACCGCCACCCGAATCGCCAACGCCTTCCTGGATCATTTCAAGCCCGCCGAGTTCAAGGACACGCACATCCTCTTCCTGCATGCCCACGGACCTGGCATCCTGGCCTCCACAAAGCCCATTGAAAACCTCAATGATTTCAAGAACCTCAGCATCCGAGGCACAGGCATCTCCTCCGAAATCATCAAGCACATGGGCGGCAACGCCATCGGCTTCCCGCAGGGAGAAACCTTCGAGGCCCTGCGCAAGGGCGTTGTCCAGGGCACGCTCTGCCCCATAGAAACCCTTAAAGGCTGGAAGCAGGGCGAGGTCATCAGCGACGTCACCTCCATCCCCGCCATCGGCTACACCACCACCATGTTCGTCACGATGAACCTCAAGACCTGGAACAAGCTGCCAGCCGACATCCAGCAGATCATCACCGAGGTCACCCAGGAGTGGATTCCCAAGCACGGACAGGCATGGGATGACGCCGACACCGAGGGACGCCAGTTCGTCACCGAACTCGGCAGGAAGTTCCACTCCTTCTCCCCAGAGGAGAACGAGAAGACACGCAAACTGCTGGAGCCCATGTTCGAGAGCTGGATCAAGGAGACCGAGGCCAAGGGGTTGCCTGGCCGCGAGGCCGTCGAGTTCATCCGCAAGGAACTTGAAAAGGACGGGAAGTAAGCCATGTGGGCGAAATACAAGTTGTTTGTCGGCTGGCTTGTCAAGGGGCTGGCCTTCATCGCGGGAGTCAACGTGCTCGTGATGATGACGGTGACCTGCCTGGATGTCATCCTGCGGCGCTTCGGGCTGCCCCTGAAAGGGGCCGTTGACATCGTGATGGTGGCAGCCTGCCTCACGGCGGTCTGCGCCCTGCCCTACACGACTGCTGTCAAAGGGCATGGGGCCGTGGAGTTTTTCTTCCAGCGGCTGCCTGCCTGCCTGAAGCCCATCATCGATGGCATCTGGCGTGTCGCTGTCCTGATTCTCTATGCGGTAATGTCGTGGCACAGCATGATATACGGCATTGACATGCTGCACCGCAACCGCACCACACTCACGCTTCACATTCCGCTGTTCTGGATACTCTGGCTAATGTCCTTCTCCTTCGCTGTTGTCTCCCTTATCAAGCTCTACAACCTGACCCATCCAGGAAAGGAGATGATGAAGCCATGAGTCTTGCCACAATCGGAATTATCGGCGGCATCGTGCTGCTCCTTCTGCTGGTGCTTAGCGTACCAGTCGGCTTCGCGCTGGCATTGGTGGGAGCCGTCGGCTTCGCCATCGCCCAGAACCCCAACTCCGCTCTCCACATGCTTGTCAGCATCTTCTATGAGAACTTCACCAAATATGATTTGAGCGTCATCCCGCTTTTCATCTTCATGGGGCAGATAGCCTTCTACGCGGGCATCAGCAAACGCCTCTTCGATGCGGCCTACAAGTGGCTGGGACGACTTCCTGGCGGCATCGCACTGGCGACCATGGGTGCCAGCGCTGGCTTCGGAGCCGTCTGCGGCTCTGGTCCCGCCAGCGCCGCCACCATGACCTCGGTGGCCATGCCTGAAATGCGCAAGCACGGTTTCGCGCTCGACTTGGGCGCGGGCATCGTGGCGGCTGGCAGCAGCCTGGGCATCCTCATCCCGCCCAGCGTGGTGGTCATCGTCTATGCCATCATGACGGAGAATTCCCCTGCCAAACTCTTCTCGGCCAGCGTCGTCCCCGCCATCATCATCACAGGTCTCTTCCTCGTTTACATCTTCGTTGTATGCAAACTGCACCCAGAGTACAGCCCACAATCACCACAATTCACGTGGAAGGAGCGTTTTCTGTCGTTGCTGAACGTCTCAGAGACGCTGGCACTCTTCCTGCTCGTGATGGGCGGGATGCTCTTCTTCGGCTGGTTCACTCCAACCGAGGCAGCGGCCATCGGCGCAGGCGGCAGCATGCTCATTGCCATCTGCAGACGCAGCCTCACCTGGAAAATCCTCTGGAAGGCCAGCATGGAAACAATCCGCACATCCTGCATGGTCCTCATCATCGTCACAGGCGCACTGGTGTTCGGACGCGTCCTCGCCACCACTGGCATCACCTCCAACCTGGCCGAAAACCTGACGGTCATGCCCGGCCCCGCCTGGTGCAAGATGGCGGTCATCCTCTTCTTCTTCATGATAGCAGGCTGCTTTGTCGATGCACTGGCACTTGTCATGCTGACCATGCCCATCTTCCTGCCTGTCATCCTTGCACTAGGCTATGACCCGATCTGGTTCGGCATCATGGTGGTGCTGCTTGTGCAGCTCGGCGTCATCACGCCACCCGTCGGAGTCAACGTCTATGTAGTCAGCGGCATCGAGCGTGAAGTTCCCATGCAGCAGATTTTCAAACGCGCCCTACCCTTCGCAGGCATCATCGTCCTCGGCGTCATCCTTTTGATGCTCTTCCCCGACCTTGCACTTGCACTGCCCCAATGGCTGTATAAATAAGTGGTTAGTGGTTAGTGGTTAGTGGTTAGTGGTTAGTGGTTAGTGGTTAGTGGTTAGTGGTTAGTGGTTAGTGGTTAGTGGTTAGTGGGCAGTGGTTAGTGGGTAGGGGGTAGTGGTTAGTTCAGTGAGCCGAATAGCGGCGCACTGTGCTTTAGTACTCCACAACCAGGCTGTTCGGCATCATCCATGTCTTTGTCTCGTGGACGGGGAGCCCCTCGCCGTCAATGCGCGTATAGGCTCTGAACTCACCGTCAACCACAGCACATTTCAGGAGCTGATAGGGGCGTTTGAAGCCATCGTCTCCCATTGCAATCAACGTGTGCCCCTTCCAGTCGGCTTTTTTGGGGATGTCGCCCTCCAGCACAAAGTATGCTTCGTCTTTGCGGTTGACAGCCTTCACCACCTGGCCGACATAGCTTTTCTGATGTAAACGCAATTTGCACTCGCCACTGTTCAGTGTGGTCCCCAAGAACATGGAGGCACTCCTCTTGCCAGCGCCATTCGACAAACACACGGCGATTTCGGCATCCGTACTAACATCGCCAGCCTTCAGCAGCTTGCCATCCGTGGCAAAAAGGAAAACGTCCTCGCCGAGAGCAGTCTTGACGGTGGCAATGCACCCTTCAGGTGTCTCCTTCACAGTAACATCCTGCACCAAAGGCGCTTCATCGAAATAGGAGTGGAAGACGGAAACAAAACTGTCCAGCTGCTTGCCTTTGCGGCGGCGCTGGAAATAGGGAAGCGTCTGCCCCCTGTCGCTGTTGTTGTAGTGGCGCTGTCCCCACTCGTCCGCATAGAGAAGCTCTTCGCCCTTGGCGAATGGAGAGAAGGCTGCGAACCGCTGGCTGGCATCAATTTTCCACACAGCCTTCCAGGCACCTTTTTCACCTGGGCGCAACACAGCAGGCGCGGACTTGAGGAGAGTCATGCGCTCCACCTTCTGCAAGGTGAACTTTCCCTCATAAAGCGTCCATTCAGGCCCCAGTTTGATGGTGTTGATGACGACACTGTCGTATGTGCGGCCATCCTGGCTGTTCTCCTCGCCTGGGCGGAACTGAAGCAGGTGCGGCTTCATTGAGCCCTTGTCGCCACGAGCGTAGAAGCGGAAGCGATAGCGGTCGCCAGGCTTGCCCAAAAACGCCGCAGGCCCGATGAAACCATCGCATTTCCCTATCACAATCGAGTGATTGATGATATCGACGCCTTTGGCTGTTGTCAACGCACTATAGCGCACGCCACGGCTGTTCTTGCCTTTGCAAGGCTCCCAGGAGGCGGTTCCATTCCCTTTGTAAAGCCCCCATCCATCATAGACATTGCTTTTGGTCGGTCCCTTTTCAGGGAACAAAGAGGCCATGTTTTCCGAGATGTCGTTCCCCTTCGCGTCCACCTTGTATAGCTCCACGTCGGAGAACTCCCACGTGCCTAGTTGATTGACGGCTAGCTTCAGGCAGAAGCGGCACTCACGTTCAAGTGCCTCCTGCTGCGCATTTCTATCTGGTAGCACCGCACCTTCCACCGTGAAATCGTTGTTGACGCCGTGGAAGATGTAGTCACGGATGGTGCCACCCTGCACGCGGAACAAATCCAGCCAGTAGAAGCCGTGGTGCCCGTGGTCCACCTGAAGCAGCGTCCGCTCGTAGGTGCTGGCGTTCTTGTAGGCGTTCGAGGAGGCGCGCATCACCTTGACGGGCCCCACTGTCTCGAACAAATCGAAGCTGCCGCCGCGTTCGCGGCTTTTCTGCGACTGGTTGTCGATGACGACAAGGTTATGGGCGGCTGTACGACTGGTGTAGGGTTTGTCAGGGTGGTCCCAGAGGTAGCCCAAGTCGCTCAGCACCTCCTTCTTGTGCCACAGGTAGAGCCCGAGACTGTCCAGGTGGTGGTGGATGCCATAGTCGCTCGCGTTGATCAGCGCCAAGCCATCACGTCCATTCACGCCATAGCGCAGGAAGCCCTGCTGCAAATAGGGATAAACCTTGTCACTAAAGCCGAACTCTGGGACACCCTCGTAGTCGATGGGATGACCGAACATCATGTTGTTAGCTTGGTTTTTAATCTTCTTGTCGTTGCACACGGCAAAGAAGGCGAGATTCCTCGGCGTGGGATAGCAAATGGGAAGCATGTCGCACTGTGTCGTGGAAAAAAAGCCTCCGTTAGGCGATGAATCCGCAATAGGCGGATACCTCAAGTCCCCCTGAAGAATGTCAATGGCGTTCTGCCAGCAGATGCCGTAGTCCGTGTCGCGGAAGACGTTGAAGTGCTTCAACGGTTTTTCCCCCTTCGGCGGCTCATAGCCCTCTGGATCGGAGTAGTCGCGGAACCAAAGAGCAAACGCAAGAATGTTGCCCATCGTCATCGACAAGTAGCCGCCCGATTCGGAGGTTGTGAAATCAGGCAGAAACCAGCCATAGATGGTCTTGTAGAAGCCATCCAGGCCGAAGCGCGTCAAATCGGGGTGCCCGACCACGCTGCCGACAGCCGCGCATGCTGCGCGCCCGCCGACGGACTTGTTGTTGATGGTCTGGTCGCACATGAGATGATAGGCGAGCTCCAGCAGTGCATCCTTCTCGATGCGATAGCGTTCCTCTTCAGTGAAGACGGGCTTGCCATCAGGCCATTTTGCCGTACATGCCACATCATACGCACGAGCCATCACCACAGCATAATGGCCGTCCTGACCGCTAGAGCCGAAGCGGTTGCCCTGCCAGTAGCCTACATGGATTTTACGGTCGGGGTTGTTGGGAGGCGGTGTAATCTCGTCTGTCGGCAGATGGAAGGGGTCCTTCCCTGCGATATGCGGATCGCAGTCCGCTATCTCATTGTAGATGGAGGAGCCGAACATGTAGTGCGGCAGCACCTCCGCATAGCGCAGCAGCATGCGCCGCACGCCATCCGCATACTTTGCCTCGCCGCTGTAGATGTAGGCATGAGCCAGACCATCCAGAAACGAGATGGTCGATTGCAGCTTGTGGACGCGAATCATCCCGCTGAAGGAAGGACGGCAAAGCACGCCGTACATCTTGAACTCCTCGCCGCCGCAGTAGCTGAACACCTGGTTCGGCTCCCATTTGCTACGGATGTGAATCGTCTCGGGATATTTCTCATTCGGAAAGACCGTCTTGCAGGTCTTGCAAACCACCTGGTTCGGCTCCTTCTTGGTCCAGCTCCAAGTGCCATTCGGATGCCAGCGCAGCCCCTTGTCGCGGCAGGCAGGACATGGGCCATAGACACCAAACCCCTTCTGCGTCGGTATCCACTCTTCAAGGTATTCGGGCGTGATTTCCGTCAGAATGCCATCCGCACGGCGCATCACGCTCCGCGCAACAGCCTGCGCCTCTGAATCCACCTCTATCTTCTGCCGTACATGGTCGATATCCTCCTGGCGGTAGATGCCACAGGGATGTTTTAGGGTGGTGCGAATACGTTCCCAGCCGCTGAAATCCGTGGGGTCCCGATAGGAAATGGCTTCGCCATAGCACAAAGAAGCCATTAGTAGCATAATTGAGAATAAACAAAGCATTAACTTAACCATCATAAAGTGATATCTTGAACTAGATTTGCAGTGATTATTCATCCATTTCATCTTCCACTCGTGGATAACGATGCCTACAAATATAACATCAGATGATTTTAACGTTTGATTGTTCATGCTTCAACCTTACTATCGTGAATTGTTTCTGAACCATCACTACCTAGCGACAATCTCTCCAACTCTGCCTCAAACTCCTCCACACTAGGCAAATCCCCCTTAAAATCTTCAGGCAGAACATTTGTTAATTCATAGTCGCTTACCCCAAGAGGGATATCTGTTTTACCAAGCAAATATCGAACAAGTGGCGCATTCTTTCCTTTGCATACCAGAAGCCCCATCGCCGGCTCATCTCCATCACGGTTTAGAACTAGATCACAGGCCGCAACATATCCCTGCAATTGCCCCAAATCAGAAGAATCAAACTCTCCAGTCTTGACCTCAACATCGCAATAACGGTGTTGCGGGATGAAATAGAATAACAGGTCAACACGCTTTTCTTCGCCATATACCTCAATCGTTTTCTCTCGACCGACAAATGCAAAACCATTGCCTAGTTCTAGAAGCAATGCCTCAATGTTTGCTACCATCGCCTTCTTCAATTGAGTTTCATTGTACCGTTCACTAATTCCTTGCACAGAGAAAATGTATGGATCCTTTGTCAACTGTTGGGCAAGATCGCCATCAGGTTCGGGTAGAGTACATCTGAAATTGGTGATGGCCTTTCCCTCTCTGGAATAGAGGTCTGTCAATATCCAGTTCAAAAGCACATTTCGACTCCAATTGTTTTCAACTGTCTTATGAAGATAGAAGACTGCTTTATCGACATCTCCCTTGCATTTATCAATGATTAGGCGATGATGTCCCCAAGGAACCATAAACAGTGGCATTGTTTCCCCCAAGGAGAGACCATTCCCATCGACCACAGACGTTTGTTCCACAGCTTGTGGAACGATTGACGCTTTATCCTTTGAAAAAGATTGTTCCCCAAGTTGCGGACTAATTGTCGCACCAGAATATAAGTCATAGAATCTATGGCAATAAATGATATTCACCTTGGAGAGCCCTGAAGCACCAGGAAGCATCAATCTCAAGTCAGCACTTAATTTTGAATAAAACCTAGAACCATATTTGACTCCAGGATACATAACGCTAATATCCTTACCGAGCCTCCAATAAAACTCCAAAAGGGCACTATTAACGGCAATTGACGACTTGATTTGGGTGCTACGATAACGCCGCTTGAGTTCTTCCAGCCAAGAGCGATATTCAGAAGATAGAATCGGCTCATCCATTATTGTTTCACCTCAGAACATACACAATTAGGCAATACCCAGGTTTTGCCTTCACGCGCGGGCAGACCAGCCCCCTCCACACGGGTATAAGCGCGGAACTGGCCGTCCACCCAGGCAGATTTCACTATCTGGTAGGGACGTCCAACACCGTCCTCGCCTGTCACAATCAATGTGTGCCCTCTCCAGTTCTCTTGCTTCGGGCAGTCTCCTTCCAGCACGAAATAGGCCTCGTCCTTGCGGTTCACAACCGCCTTCACGATACCCTCGAAGTGTGCCTTGTCGCAAGAGAGCCTTTGGTCGCCGCTGAATACGTTTGTCCCTGCAAACATGGAGATGGAGCGTGTCCCGCCACCTTGACGCTGAATCACGGCTATCTCCGCGTCGCTTTCCACGTCGCCACTTGAGAGGCGTTTGCCATTGGCTGCAAACAGGATGACATCCTCCCCGAGGCGTGTCTGAACAACCGCAGCAACCCCTTCGGGGCGTTCGGTCACACGGATATCCTGCACAAGCGGAGTGTCACCAAAGTACGAGTGGAAAACCGTGACGAAGTTGTCCAGCTGGTCACCTCTGCGCCGACGAGAGAAATAGGGCAAGGTAGCCCCTCTGTCGCTATTGTTGTAAAAGCGCTGCCCCCAGTCATCGCCATAAAGAAGCTCCTCGCCATCCACGTATGGCGAGAACGCTGCGAAATGCTGTTTATCCTTCAGATTCCAGACAGCCTTCCACGCACTGCGTTCGCCTATTTTGAGAACTGCGGGGAACAGGGCAAGCCGCTGGGAACGTTCCTTCAAAACAAGCGTGAATGTTCCCTCATACAGCCGCCAATCCTTCCCAAGCTGGTTCTCATTCAAGGGAAAAGGCATAAAGCTGCGCCCATCATTGACAAGCTCCTCGCCTGGGTGGAATGCCAGCAGCCTCGCGCCAAGCGTGCCTTCGTCACCCCGCGCGTAGAAACGGAAACGATAGGTGGTGCCCACTTTTCCAAGAAGGGCGTCTGGCCCCCTGTAGCCATCGCACTGCCCGATTACCAATGCCTGGTTGACATGCTTGTCACCTTTTTTAATGGAGATGGTGCTGTATCGCACGCCACGCCCGTTTTTGCCATCGCAAGGCCCCCAACTGGAGTTGCCGTTGCCTGTGTAGCGCCCCCACCCTTTGCAGGTCTTGTCCTTTGCTCCCTCCGCAGGAAACTCATTCGCCAGATTTTCCGACACCGCCTTTCCATCGGCGTCAATCTGGTAAAGTTCCACATTGGAAAACTCCCAGGTGCCCAGCTG
Organism: Victivallales bacterium; assembly: GCA_017458805.1. Taxonomy (GTDB): domain Bacteria; phylum Verrucomicrobiota; class Lentisphaeria; order Oligosphaerales; family Oligosphaeraceae; genus RGIG3456. The sequence continues at coordinate 14,429 of JAFTAC010000087.1, forward strand.
ATGAACTTGCAGTTCGATGCAGAATCGCACGGTTGGAGTCTTGTCCACCTCCATTGAGAGGGGTTTTGCAGCCCCCTCCAGCGTAAAATCATGGCTGACGCCATGGAACACATAGTCGTGCTGCCTGCCTCCTTGGACCTTGAACAAGTCCAGCCAGTAGAAGCCTGCGTCGCCATGGTCAACTTGAAGCACGGTGCGCTCGTATGTGGTAGCCTGCGGATATGCCTTGGATGAGGCGCGCATCGCCTTAATGGGCCCCG
>JAFTAC010000088.1 GCA_017458805.1 Victivallales bacterium
ATAGAGAACAGAGCTTTAGGGTAACGAGGGGGGCTTTCCGTCATTGCCTCCTGCCTGGCAGCTCCTCCAGATGGAAGAGGAAGCCGTTTTTGCGGAGTTCGTTGCGCAGGAGTTCCACGTCCAGGTCGGCTGGGTCGCATTTGGCTTCCACTGACAGGGCTGCGGCTGTGCCTGCGACTTCGCCTGTCATGGCGGCGGAGGGGATGACGCGGAAGTACTCCCAGGCGTCGTTCTCCGTGCTCATGCAGCGTCCCGCCGCCAGAAGATGGCGCACTTTCTCGGGAACCAGCGTGCCGTAGGGTGTCTCCCAAACGGAATCGGAACGGCGCCAGTCGGCGTAGAGGCCGATGGAATCGTCAAAGTGCTTGCCGTTTTCGCCGTCATGCAGCGTCGTCTTTCCGACGATGCGTCCGACCTTGCGCAACTGCGACATGCCTGGCAGGACAATCGGGTAGTGGGTGTGGCGGTCGTCGCCATTGGCGTAGGCCTCGTCATAGAACTGGCGCGATTCCTCCCAGGTGAGCCGAAGGTACTTTGTCTGGGTCTTGGCATCCAGAACATCGGAGACAACGTTGTCATTGTTGCAGAGACGAAAGTACTTGATTCCGAGGTGTGGCTCAAGGGAATAGGCGGTTTTGCCCGCGCTTTTCTCGATGATCCATGGGCTGTGGCAGTTGTTCATCGTCTCCACGGCTCCACCTGCCTGACGTGCAAGGGCGGCGGTGCCCGTTGTGTCAATGAAGCACTGGGCTGAAAGCTGGCCGCGTCCAGAAAGGTTCTCGACTTCGATGGATTCAATCGCCCCGTCGCCGTTGGTGTTGGCGGCGCAGACAAGCGTGTCCAGCCACAGATCCACGCCCGCCTCCTGAAGGGCGCCGTCCATGGCGATGGTGAAGCCCGCAGGGGAGAAGATCACCTGGTAGCGGTTGCCTGCGTTGAAGCCCGTGAAGCCGCCTTCTGGACCACCCCAGGCGACGGGCAGGTCGCAGGGGCTGTACTTCATACTGAGCTTCAGAAGCTCCTCGGCGATGCCGAAGGTGCATTGGCGTCCCATGCCGTCGCACAGGGGGAGGTAGATGAACACAAGCCCGCTGGTGGCCAGTCCCCCGATGACGCACTGCTTCTCCAGAAGCGCGACCTTTTTCCCATGCCTGGCAGCCGCCAGTGCTGCGGCCACGCCTGCCACGCCAGCACCCGCCACTACGATGTCGTATTGTTTTTTGTATTGTATCATGTTGTTGTTTCTCCTGTTTTACAGACACCATCGGTCCCGCCGCTGCGTAGATGATGGAGGCAGGCGCTTTTCCCCTGGTCGAACTCATACGGGGTGAGTTCTTCAAACTTGTGCATGATTCGTGTCATTTTATTACAGAGTCGTCCCATAACTGAACGGCAAACTTGAAAAACTGCGGCTTCATGACATCTAAATGGAAGCCTACCAAGCAATCAAAGGAGATGCTATGAACCCGCAGAAACATACTATGACCGTCCTTGCCCAGATTGCAAGCTGGATACCTGATAAAATAGCCGAGAACCTTGCCCGCAAGCACAAGAACCAGATGCGTTCATTCAGTGCCGACAGCCATGGGGCACCATGACGCCCATCTGGCCTATTTCCTGAGCCTGAACAACTTCTGCGACAGCCTGCACTTCGAATCTGTGTAATCTGTGGTTAAAAAACTACCTTTATGGGGAACAGAGCTTATTAAAACGCTCTGTTCCCCATGAGGGTAGGTTTCAAAAGCCGCGGAGCGGCTCAATCGCCCCAGCGGGGCGAAACATAGGATAGCCCCTGGTGAGTGCCCGCAGGGCGCGAACCAGGGG
>JAFTAC010000089.1 GCA_017458805.1 Victivallales bacterium
ACCATGCACCGCCTCCTTCCCTGAACTGTGCTGGCCTCGAAGGACTTTTCAAAAAGTTGATCGCTCTCTTCTGCATCTGGCGAAATCTTGATCATAATGCCGCTCCTGCTTTGAAATGAACCGCGACATAATATACACCTTCTTTCGCGCCATGCAAGCTGTAAAATTAAAAATCTTATCCTAATTCAGTATAATAATTTACTTTGCGTATGTTTGATTTTCAACCTCAATCTTTGAAAAATGGCACGACATGCATATAGTAACTGTGAATATATCGTATGAAGAAGAGAGGTTCATGTTCGCATTTGAGCTGTACCTTTTCTCTTCACAGATGGTTTTGTATCATTTGAGGTGCATCAAAAATGTTCATTGTGAGTTCGCTGTTTTCTGAGTGTGCGTCCCGCTGGAAGATAGTGCGTAGCAAAGACGTTGAAGGGATGAAGCGCTTTTTCGCATTCTGTGAAATCGTATGCTTTCCTTTGAGCTGGCTGTCACTGGGGCTCCTGCTTGTGCAGCTATTGCTTTCCGCCTGCGACCGCAAGGAGGTCTTGCCAGGCTGGCTGCTGACGTATGTCCTTCCCCTGCTGTTGTCAGGGGCTGTCGGCTATCTGACGAATTGGATTGCCATCATGATGGTTTTTCGTCCGTATGGAGTGAAGAAATGGCTGTTTTTTTGGCCGCAGGGACTGATTCCTCGCAACAAGTCGAACATCGCTAAAAAGGTTGGGGAGAAGGTTGGGACTGAACTGCTTTCACCCGAGAAGATTGCCACGGAGTTGAGCGGTCATCTCGTGGAGTGGATGCAGCGTCCCGATGTGATAGCCACCCTTAAAAGCAGCCTCCAGGAGTTCCTTGCTTCCCATCAGGAGGCGATTATCACGTTTCTGGTTCCCCAGATTGAAAACACCCTGAAGGAGTATGTCGATAAATTGGTGAATCCGCAGAGCATCCAGGAGCTATGGGACACGCAGATTCTGCCCTTGCTGAACAAGAAGGAAAACCAACAAAAGATTGCCGAGGGCTTTGTCACTTTCTGCAAGAGCAACTCTGGTACCTTTGCCACGATTGTCCGCGGACGCGTCAGCAAGCATCTGCAACAAAAGTTCTCTTTTTTGGGGGGCTATGCAGATGGGATAACAGACTTGGTTATGGCACTTTTCGCCGACGAAGAGTCTATGAAGGAGATGATTTCCAACTGGCTGGCCGAGCCGAAAACCCAGGAGATGCTGGAGCAGAATGTGACGAAAATCTGCCAGCAGTTCAATGAATGGATGAAGTCGCCCCAAGCCACCAGCAAGTTGGGCGAGTTCGCAGCGAATACCAAGATGAAGCTTAACACAAAGATAGCGGAGTACTTGAAAGAGGCCTTCCCGAAGACGGTTAGGAATGCTCTTGCCTCGGAGAAACTATGGGATTGGTTTGAAAAGACGGCTCTGCCTACCCTCTCAAACATGCTTTCCAACTATATCACGGAGCACCGTCAGGACTTCATTGACCAGCTCAGGCTTTCAACGCGCGTCGAAGAAGCCATCAACAGGCAGGATGTCGCCCAGTTTCACAGGATGATAAACGAAATTGCCGCCGAACATCTGGGAGCCATCCAGGTGCTGGGGTATTTTCTGGGGGTGATTGTCGGGGCCTTCCAGTTGTTCCTTTGAGATTACCTCTTCAGTATAAAATCATCCATTGTCAGGCTATAACCTCGGATTTGCCCTTTGTCCCAGGCGTCATCGACGATGTAGTTGACGATGTAGATTTCGCCATCAGGGAATTGCACCCAGCCTGAATAGCCCAAATCTGAAAATGGGGAGCGGTCGAAGTCGATGGGCAGGATTCGCGAAAAGGCGTCCGAGCGTTTTACCGCCAGAATGGATTCACGGTCAAGTAGCGCGGCGAAGAGGTTTTGTGTCCAACGGCCAAATCCGCCACGTCCGCCTTGCATGAAGCGGTAGGTGATGAGAACATCACCGCTGGAGAGGAAACCTGCGGTTGGACGATGGCAGCCAGGCAGGGGCAGGTCAATGATGGGCCCCCAGCTTTCCCCGTTGTCATGGCTGATGACCTTTTTGCAGTCAAGACCAAGCCCCGAATTTTCGCGCATGAGGGCGACGATGACGCCATCGCCCATGGGAAGCATGGAGACTTCGCACAAGTTGAACTCTGGCGATTTGGCAACGGTAATGCGGGGGGACCAGCTTTGGCCGCAGTCATCGGAGTAGTGCATGAACTGGGTGAGCTTGCCATCCTCCTTGTGTTGGGCGGAGATGATGAGGCGACCCGTGGGCAGCTCCAGCAGTTTGTCGGGCACGATGCCGTGAAGCGGGGTTTCAATAGGCGGGCCCCAGGTTGCTCCTTCATCAGACGAGAACAACAGCAGGACGGTTGAAGCATCTGGATCGCTTTCATGTCCCTCATGGTTGATTCTGTCGATGGTTATGGCCAGGCGGTTGTCCGAAAGACGGGTGATTCGGGCGCAATTGTAGTAGTAGGGCAGGCCTTTGGTGCCTTCGGTGATGGGGCGCTTCGCCGTCCAGGTGCGTCCATGGTCGGTGGAAGTGGTGAGCATCAGGCGAGTGTAGGAGCGGTCGCTGTGGTGCGTGCATTCTGAAAAGACGCACACCAGCTTGCCTGAAGAGGTCAATGCCACGTCGGGCCAGGCCTCGTAAAGGTTTGGGTCGTTGCTGATGGTGTATTTTTGTATTGTCATGCTATGGTCTTAGTTTACTACTGTTTTCAACCCATTTTAGAGGTAGAGTTTTTCTTTAAGCTCTATTCCACATAAGGGTGTTTTGTAACCACAGATTACACAGATTACACAGATGCGAAGTGCCGCTATTACAGCGGCACTTCGCGGCTCATTTTTGCCGTACCCCAAATAATCCCCGTTTTCAGCCGCGTTTTCTAACGCGGCTGAAAACATCTGTGTAATCTGTGTAATCTGTGGTTTCTAAAAGAAGCCTTTAGTTAACTACCCTCTCAAGGAACAGAGCTTTTCTCTAATATACTCCACTATTTGGCTCAAGCCATAATGCCCATAAATAATTGCTGAGTTGTCATATTTTGTCGTAAAAATGTGACTGATTGATTTGCAAAAACGTGTAAAACGAATGATATTATAGTAAGTAATAAAAGTTAAGAGGAGGTCGCATTATGGCTCGTTTGCATCCACTGTCAAAAGTTCGCAATATAGGTATTATGGCCCACATTGACGCGGGCAAAACCACTTGTACTGAGCGTGTCCTGTTCTACACAGGGCGCACGCACAAGCTTGGGGAAACCCATGATGGCAAGGCTGTTATGGACTTCATGGACCAGGAGAAGGAGCGCGGTATCACCATCACCAGCGCCGCCACGACCTGTATGTTGAACGGGTGCCAGATCAATGTGATAGACACTCCCGGGCACGTCGATTTCACCGTCGAGGTGGAGCGTTCGCTGCGCATTTTGGACGGGGCCATTGGGCTTTTCTGTGCGGTTGGCGGGGTGGAGCCGCAGTCGGAGACGGTTTGGCGCCAGGCCGAGAAATACCATGTTCCGCGCATCTGCTTCGTCAACAAGATGGACCGCGTGGGAGCCGACTTCTTCCAGGTGGTGGCCCAGATACACGATGTCCTTGGCGCAAATGCCGTGCCCATCGTGCTGCCCATCAATCAGGGACCCGAGTTTGAGGGTCTCATTGACCTGGTGAAGATGTGCCAGGTGCGCTATGTGGAAGACAAGGGCGGCACCTATCCTCAGGATGCCCCTTTGACAGATGCACAGAAGGAGTATGCGGAACCCTGGCGAAAGAATCTCATTGAGCATCTGGCAGAACTGGACGAAACCTTGCTTGAAAAGTATTTTTCAGGCGAAGAGATAACCGAGGCGGAGATGCGTGCGGCCATCCGCCGTTCCACCATTGCACAGGAGATTTGCCCAGTGCTTTGCGGCAGCGCATTCCGCAACAAGGGAATACAGCGTTTGCTTGACGCCATCACTGACTATCTGCCCAGCCCCCTTGACGTGCCAATGGCTGTCGGAACAGACGCATCTGGCGCAAAGGTTGAGCGCCCCGCTGGCGATGAGGAGCCTGTGGCGGCTCTGGCTTTCAAGGTCGTGGCGGACAAGCATGTCGGCAAGCTGATTTATGTCCGCGTGTATTCAGGCAAAATGGAGGCTGGAAGCTACATCTTCAACTCCACCAAGGGAAAACAGCAGCGTATCGGACGCCTTGCGCGTATGCACGCCAACCACCGCGAGGATGTCGAATGCCTCTATTCAGGCGAAATCGGCGTTGCCATCGGTCTGAACGACACGGTGACAGGAGACACGCTTTGCTCGCAGGAGCAGCCCATCACATTGGAGGCCATTGATTTTCCCACGCCCGTCATCAGCATCGCCGTCAAGCCATGTAGCAATGGTGACAGGGACAAGCTGTCCCAGGCACTTCTCAAGCTGGCGGAAGAGGACCCGACCTTCACTGTGCATTTTGACAAGGAAACGGAGAACACCGTCATTTCGGGGATGGGGGAGCTTCATCTGGAAATCATCGTTGATCGCATACGCCGCGAGTTTGGCGTGCAGGTGGAATGCGGTGCGCCTGAGGTTGCCTATCGCGAGACTTGCACGCAGGTTGTGACCCATGAGGAGCGGTTCAAGAAGCAGACAGGCGGCCACGGACAGTTCGCTCACGTGCTCATCAAGATGGAGCCGCTTGAGAAGGGAGCTGGCTACGAGTTTGTCAATGAAATCAAAGGTGGCAACATTCCAAGGGAGTATATTCCTGCCATCGAAAAGGGCTTCAAAGAGGGATTGGAGGAAGGCCCGAAGGCTGGCTATCCCGTGGTTGATTTGCGCATCACGCTGGTTGATGGCTCCTATCACGAGGTTGATAGCTCGGAAATGGCGTTTCGCACCTGCGCACTAAGTGCGTTCCGTGCTGCGTTCAGCAAGGCAAAACCCATTCTGCTGGAGCCGATTATGAAACTGAACATCACGACGCCGACCGAATATGCGGGCGGCATCACAGGTGGGCTCTGCTCCAAGCGTGGACGCATTCTTGGCATCGACCCCATCAGCCAGAAGACACAGCTTATCCGTGCCAGCGCACCGCTGGCGAATCTCTTTGGCTACACCAGCGAACTGCGGAACATCACCCAGGGCCGCGCAGGCTTCAACATGCAATTCGACTTCTATGAACCTGTTCCCCAGAACCTTGCCGAGGAAATAGTCGAAGAACGCCGCAAGAGGCGGTCGGGCAAATGATGGTCATAGGTTTGCAAGGGCAGTGCCCTTGCAACCACAACACAATAACCACAGAATAAGCAAGCGGTGATTACTGTGCCTTCTGCTTGTCCTTCCAGGCCTTGCGCGCCTGGTTGAGGCTCAGTTCGTTGGCTCCGCCTTTAAAGTCCTTGTCCTTGCGCTGCACAGGGTCGTCTTCCCAACCGCAGACCTCACAGATTTCATAGTCGCCGATTACGTCGATGGTGAGCTTCCCGCAGCAGGGGCACTTGTGTTTCGTGTTCTTTTTCATTGTCTGTTCCAATAGTTCATGCGGCCGCTTGGGCGGAAGAGCGTTTTGGGAGTGCCGTCAGGTGCCGTCACGCCAAAGGTGTTCGACGGTGGGTGATAGTAAAGTTTCTCTCCGTCTGGCCGCACTTTTGTGAGCGTCCCTTGAGGCGGATTCTGGAAGAAATTGAGTGCGGCATCGCCATACTCTTGAGCAGAATGAAACTCGGGGAACTCCGCCCCATGCTTCTCCCAGTGACGCTCCAGGTTCGACCTGTGCCAACGGACCTGTGGAACGACAGCAGGCTTCGCAGGCGTGTTGTTCTGCGGTGCGACGGCTGGCTTCGCAGGGGCGTTGTTCTGAGGTGCGACGGCCGGCTTCGCAGGCACTGGATTCTGCGGGACAATGGCCGGCTTTGCGGGGGCGTTCCCCTGCGACTTGCGGGAGTGTTTGGAGGCTGCCACATCTATTGGCGCATTGGCCTCTGTTTTTGCCTGTGCGTCCTGCGATGAGACAACATCATTGGAAAGAACGCCTGTGGCAGACGGGTTCTGCGTCTGCGAAACAGTCTCCTTGGAGGAGGCGTTGGTCATTGTCCTGCCAACGATGGCGGCCACAATCAACAACGCCAGAACGATAATGTTGGTGCCTTTTTTGTGTTTCATAAGAAAAGTTTAGTTGGGAAGCTGAAGGATGAATACCTAAGAGATGTATTAATACTATAATGCGTTAAAAACATTTCAGCGGCGTGCTTGTCGCTTTTTTCATATTCAACGTGCCATCCTAGGAAAAGCGGTTCTTCTCACAGCGGGTGTTTGAGCAATTTGTGATGTTCAGCATTGTTTCCGGCGAGCCACCTTCAAACGAATTGTTCTGAATGACAAGACCATCGACACGGGAGGCGGCAATAGCATGGCCGTTCGGTGATACAATGCGGTTGTCGCTGATGGTGATATTGTGATGTTGTATGTCGCTCGCATTGTTTCGCGTGCTGCCGATGTCGATGGCATAGCCCCCGCCTGCTTGGGGCGTATTCAGGAAGGTGTTGCCCTCGATAAGCATGTCGGCTACTGCACCCGATTCAAACCAATACAGCAGTAAGTCCCTCACCAAAATACAGTTAATGCCGTCAAATACATTGTTCCGTATGCGTATCTTTCCATTGTCGGAGATGCGCAGATGCGGGCAGCCGAACACCTTGTTGTTTTCGAAGATGAAGGTTGCCACACGGCTCTGGTTTTCCACGATATCCCCGACTGCGCAACTGGAGCAGTCGCCGTCCAGTTGCAGTTGGATTCGACCATCAGGTTTCTTCTCCGCTGCAAGTACTTTGTAAGTGCCCTTGGATTGGTGTGTCTCTCCATCACTGAGTTCAACGCTGTCTCCCGCCTCGCAGAACATAAAGCCGTGGTTGGCCTCGCGCCCCTCCTCGACAAGCAAGGTGGTGGAAGAGACTCTGCAAACCTTGTCATAGATGCCGTGGATGTTGAGCGCATCATCCAATGTATTGGAAATCAAGCTGTTTTTGATGGAGACAGTGCCGTCGCATTGCACGAGGAACACACCGTCGGCTGTCGTGGAACGTGCCTCGTTTCGCCCTGGACGCACCTGGATGGCGACATTCTCCAGAAAGAAATCCCGTGTTCTTGCGGCAACGATGCCCATCCCGCCGCCCCTGAAGATGGAGACGTTTTCGACATGGATGTCCTCACTGTACGCAGCAAGGATGTTGACGTTTCGTCGCGGCTCATAGCAGAAAAGTAGTCCATCGCCTAGGGGGAAGAGCAGACGACGGGAGCCATCGCGGTAGGTGAAGCGGATACCCCGCGCCGTCGGCGCCGCATCCGTCTCCACGAATGACGTGGGGAGGTTCTCCCGCGTATGGGGGGAATCCCCCGCAAAGACATAGTCCCATGGCGGCTTGCCGAAGACGACGTTTCCGAGCAGAATGGGGCGTTCCTCCGTGGAGACACTTAGGTCGCTGCTGTGAAAGATGACATGCCCCTTCTCATCAACGTCCGCCTTGAAATGGCTTGAATCGATAGCCAACTCGAAACCGTCCTTGTCTGACTGCACCACCATTCCCTGGCAGTAGCGTGAAAAGGAAAAATCGATGGTGAAGTTGCGCAGGGTGACATGCCTGCAACGCTGGAGGGCAAAAGGAAAAACGATGTCGTCGAAGATGAACTCCGAGCCATTTCCGTCAATCGTCACATCATAGAGATTCTCCAAGTCGAAAATGACTTGCTTCACGCCAGGAGCGATATTGATGGCCCTGACATCCCGTTTGTGGCTGCCTTCCTTGCGGAAATGGTAGATGCCCTTCTCGAAGGAAAGTGCTCCCCCAGGCTCCAGCCTTTCCGCTGCATCCCTTACAAGGGGCGTGGCGTTGTCCTCTGTCCATGCTATCGTGATTGTTTTGGTGTCCATAAAAAACTCAAACTGCTACTTCAACCGCTGCCAGTTGGTGTGGTTGAACAACGCATTGCTGTTCGGGTCGAAACTGGAGGTGCTGGCATTGGGGGTGTTGAAACCTGTATTATGGTAAATTATCTCGTTGTCGCTGTTGATCCAGGCGTGGTCGTAGCGGTTATCGACAAACATCTTTTCGCCTGTGTTCGGGTTGGAGACCGTATCCACGTCACGGATGTATTCAGACCATTTGTCGCGCACACGATCCAAGGTGCCTGACGTGGAGGATGCAAGCTCCAGCTGTTTGTTCCGTATTTCATTCTGTGCCCGTATCCAGTTGGTGGTGCGTTGTTTGGCGATTTGGTTGATTACCTCTGTGAAATGGGGGTTCATCTGGAGGGTCTTCGCAATCTGCTCCAATCTCTGCTGGGCACTCTTCTCCAGCTCAGGAGGACAGCTGAACGACGTGGGGCACAAAAGTTCGACGACGGTTGCAAAGTTCATACCTGGGCGGTTCTCCGTTGCCAGCATCGGCAGAGAGAAGACAACCGTATATCGCTTGTCGCCACGCAGGCCTTCATAGCGAATGAAAAGCTCGGTGAAGTACATATTGGTGGGGCGAATACCCGTTTCGCGCGCCTGGCGCATGCGTGCCTCAATGAGGCTTCTGTCTGGCTCGCGCTGGTTGAAATGTGCATCAACCAGGCGCAAATTGGTCACATTATGATCCCGTTGGGCTCCTTGCAACAGTGTGCTGGCCAGGACATTCGGGTTCTGAAGCATCGGCACCTGATGGATTTGACCTACCGACGGAAACACGGTCAACGAGGAGAAGATGATTTTGATCTGCTGATCAGGGGACATCGTCCAGAAATACCAGTTCACAGGCACGGCAGGATGTGCAGTCCAATTGGTCTTGCCGCCTGCCAACCAATTCGGCATCATAGGATAGCATAGAACGGGCATCTGCGTGCGGTCGTCAACAAGAAAGTACTGCTTGCCTCCTAGCTGCCCAAACACGGACACCATGCTTCCCACGACTGCCAACATCATAATGATCTTCTTCAAATGCATTGTCTTCTCCTTATCAAAAGATTTTTAGGGGAATTATGTACTTGAGTTTCCGACATGCTCTAGGTCTTCTAGGATAAGTCCTCTAAGTTTAGGTCCTTTAGGTCCTCTAAGTCTTCTAGGGCTTAAGTCCTCTAGGGAGAGGCCTGCAAGCAACTAAAGAATATAGTTC
>JAFTAC010000090.1 GCA_017458805.1 Victivallales bacterium
GGGCGCTCACCCGGTGCTAACCTATGTCTCGCCACTCTGTGGCGATTGCGCCGCTGGGCGGCGCTTTTCTGTCCAGTCCAAAGCTATGGTATTTATCCATCAGTGAGGCTTTACCAGGAAACCTCATTACTCACGATGAACAGGCAGCACCACTTTCTCCTGGTCTGGCAGGTCTGTCGTGACTACTAGCCTGCAATCCGTCGAAAGCTGCGATACAGCCCCTTCGACAACCACCTGCCAGCGCCCTCTTCCCAGACGGTGGGCCTTGACGGCGGCCCCATCTGGCTTGATGGTTGCTGACAACACCTGAAAATCCACATTTCGGTCAAGAGAGCGCAAAATCACCTGCTGTTTTCCACGTCCGCTCCTCCAATGGAGTTCTTCTGGAATGCAGGCTATCTTCCCCATGTTCAGTGACCTCACTCGCAAGGGCAGCTCCGTAACCTTCTCGTCGTCGAATAGCAGCTGCCACTGCTCGACCCAACTGCCATTGGGCAGTGCGCCAACTGGCGAGATGACCAGTCCGCGCCTCCCTTCGGAAACTTCATAGCGGAAGATGCTGTCTTCTGGTTGTTCCACCTTCCTGATGGTCGCGTTCTTCGCATAGCCGAGCAAGCGCACCTCCACGCTCTCCAGCCCCTTGAAGAAAACCTCGTCCCTGGAGAGCTTCATGCGCGAACGCACAGTGCCGTTCATCCTTAGAACTATCTCGCTCTCCGTCCCGCGCAGCAGCATTTCGCCATCCGCAGGCATCACCTTAGGGGCCCCCACCTCTGCGCTTTTCTCCCACTCTAGGCGTACCCAGAAGTTCTTGCTGACAGTCCCCTCCAGCGACTTCAAGTCAATCTTGCAGTTCACGGAGGCGACGCCCCCAGGCGGTATCTGCTGGAAATCCACCTTGCCCACCGCGCACGAACAGGAGGACCGGACGGAGGAGACCTTCATTGCCGCAGCAGAGCCGTTCATGAGACGGAAGGTGTGCGCCGCCGTCTCATAGTTGCCCGCCACGCCAAAGTCATACGCATCCTGCGCTGCCAGCAGCCACGCCAGCCCCGTCAACATCAACGCAAACCGCATCATCGCATTCACTCTTCTGGTTCTGGGAGAAAAATCCAGTAGGCGCGCCCTTTCTTCAGCAGTTCGGTGCTGCTTGGCTCCACAAAACGCTCGCCGTCCCACTCCCAGATGTTGTATGCCCAGCTCGGTATCGCATTGTCGCTGACAATGCCCATGAGATGCCATCCATAGCCAACTGGTTTCACCAGCGCCCAGTCTTCCAATGTCTCGCCAGAAAAACGAACCGTATCCGTCTGCCTGGCAAAGAGCCACAACGGCATCCCAGGCCAACTGGCTCTGACCGTCACATACATCGCCTTGTCGGGGTCGAATGCAAATGGACGCTGCTTCAGCAGGGCCGTTTCCGAATCCGCATCCAGCTCGCGCGTAACCGTCACCAGATTCCAGCCAGGAAACACCTGCAATGCGTCGGCGTCAAGGGTAACCGTGAATGAACGCACTGCACCCTCCGTCGCCCCGAACTCGTTCTTTGAAGTTATTCGCCACTGGTAGCTCGCGCCGCCCTTCAGTTCCATCGGCAGCGCGCAAGAGGTCCCCTCCACATCCGTGACTGACCACTCGCCGACGCGGTTGCCCGCGCCATCCAGTTGCCAGAACGTCACATCGTAGGAGGTGGCCCCGCCGCCCGCCGTCCACGAAAGGCTCTTCGTCTCCAGCGGTATCTCCGCACCGTCTTCAACCGCCGTTTCTACCACCGTCAGAGGCTTCTCCGTGTAGATGGTGTTGTACCACGCAGGGTCCGTCGGAATCATCTCGTTCTCGTCGAAGACAATCTCCGCCGACGCATGGATGACACGCGCTTCCGCCGACGCCGCCAGCGCATCGCTGGACTTGACATAGACGCGGTAGGTGAAGTGCCCCTCGCCGCGCCCCGTGTCGTCGTTTGGCTTCAGGATGCCGTCGTAGTCGTCCTCAGGCCAGTAACCAGACCTTGCACGCTCCTTGTCGTAGGAACGCAGATAGAGCTGGACATGGCCGTCCTTGAAGGTCAGCACTGCCTTCACGAAGTCCGTCCGCCCCTTGAGCGGAATCACCACCTCGCCGCGCTGCCGCCCCGCCAGCTCCTTCATCGACTGACCAGCCAAGTCTATCTCGCCGAATGTGAATGTGCTCCAGTCCA
>JAFTAC010000091.1 GCA_017458805.1 Victivallales bacterium
GGCTACAGTTTTGCAACAGCCCCTTGTTAGGGTGTTAGTGCATCATGCACAAAACAGGACTAACCAAGGAGGGGATGCCTTGGTTGCCTCTGCACTATGGTTTCGGTGGTGCGGGAGGCGTAGTCGGCTCTGGCTTCTTCTCCTCCTTGGGCGGCTCTGGCTTCGGCTTGTCCTTCAGGAGGTCGTTGAGGGATTTGTCAACAGCGGAGAGGGCGGAGGTGCCGACTTCATAGATCCAGGGAGCGAGGCGGTCGTTGAGGGCCTTGGTCTTGGTCTGGGAGTCCTTGACCTTGGTGGCGAACTCGGCATCGAGCTTGGCCTTATCCTCGGGCTTTTCATCGGCGCCAGGCGTGCGAACCGTGGCGCCGTTCCAGGCGAGGGCGACTTTCAGGTACTGCTTGCCATCGACGGGGGCACCAAAGGTGATGGTATAGACTGTTCCATCGAAGCCGATGACAGTCAGAACCTTAGCCTTGTCCATACCCAGCTCCTCCGGCTTGGCGTCAGGGGCGGCCACGTCGTTGAATCGTATCCACGAGAAGGCGGACTTGATGGCGGAGAGCTTGGAGGTATCGACCTCCTTTTCCGCAGGCACTTCGCCTACCAGCGAGAGGTCGGCTGTGGATGTGTCGCGCGAAACGCTCCAGATGGGGGCTGCGTTCTGGCTCAGGGTGGCGGACTTCATGTCGGAGACCTTGAAGAACTCGCTGTCGAACCAGTTGCTGACCTTCTCGTCAACCAGCGCGAAGGTGTTTGCGACGATGGAGGCATTGCCGTCGATGGAGACATAGCGCCCAACGGGGGTGTTGCCGCCCATGCCGTACATCATCATCTGCGGGGGGAGCTGGGAGGCATCCGTCTCCTTCTCCAGTTTCTTGCCGAAGACGAATGTCTTGAGGTCATTGCCCGCCTTGTCGGCGAGTGTGACGGTCACGGCGCCCGCCTCGGGGGTGAGCTTAATGTCCTTATCTTGGCCTGGATTCAGGGGCAGTGACTGCGCAATGCGGGTCTCCGTCAAATCGACGATGAAGCGCATGAGCTCCTGGACGTTGGCGGGGTAGTCGTACTTGTCGGCGAGCTTCCAGCCGTCATCTTTGCGGTGCATGGTGATGGAGCGGTCGTTGTCCTTGATGGTCACGGCGTAGATGGAGCCAGTGTCGAACTCCTCGGCCAGCATCGTGACCGCCTTTTCTGGCTCGCTCTCGCGCCAATCGTTGTTGTTCCTGCGGTTCTTGAGGATGGCGATGGCGGCCAAGACCACCACGACGGCAATCAGTATCAACAGTTGTTTGGTTTTCATTTTGCAGAGCTCCTTATGCGTTTGCTAATTGCCAGTGCAATGCCTCCAAGAACAACCAGCAGTGGCATGAGACCGATGTTCACCAGCATCACGTTGTTCTCCAGCGATTCAATTTCCTTCCGCATGTCCTTGCGGACGGCCTTCAGGTTCTTGCGGGCCTCGGCTTCCTTTTTCTTCAGCTTGGCAACGGCTTCCTTTTGTTGTTTGGAGAGCAGCTCCTTGTCGTTGTTGCTGCGCTGCTTCTGCATGGTGTAAAGTTCGCGCTGGAAACTCTGCACGTCCTGCTCGAACTTCTTGATTTCGTCCTTGTACTTGTCGGAGGCGGCCTTTTCCATGTCGCGGACGCGCGTGAAGGGGTGCTGCCTGACGCCGCGCGAGCGGATTTCAAAGAGCAGGGCGTCGCCCGACAGGGCCTCGACCAGATTCTGCACAAGGGCGAGGTTGTTGTTCAACGGCTGGTAGAAGGTCTGGCCGAAGATGCTGTTCTGGCGGACGCAGAATGGGTCGTAGATCATGTCGGCGTCGGCAAGCAGGATGACGGCGCCTGGTTTGGCGGATTCCTTCAAACCCTCTGGCTTCGCCTCTTCCTTTTTCTCATCAGCCGTATCGGCTTTCTCATCCTTCTTCTCCTCTGGCAGGCCATTGGGGAAGGCGGTCTTGAAGGTGCCTGTGAGACGGATGGCCAGCTCCTGCTTCTTTTCGTCGGACTTGAAGTCCTTGAGCATGTCCTCGCCGCTGCGCTGAGTCATGAACTTCTCCAAAGTGGCGGAGTCGTCGCTGGAGGTGATGAGAACGGTCTTGGTGAGGCCTTCGGCAGGCGTGCCTGTGAAGGAGCCCGTATTGAGCATCAGCAGGGAGGTGAGCTGGGCTGTGGCGGGGTCGTCGTTGCTGACGCACTTCTCGTCCAGGCTGAGTACATTTGGCATCACCTCGGGCGGGCCGTTGCGGCGTGTTTGGATCTGCGTGGCGCAGGTGCGGTCGATGACGACGTTGTCCGCGTTGAAATCGACGCCCCATGCCGTGAGAAGCTCGCCGAGGGTGGATGTGGCGTTGGGCGGCATGTAGGCCATCTGCTGCTGGGGCTGGTTCTGGATGTCGGCGACGCACATCGGGTCGAGGAACGCGATGAGGCGTCCGCCGCGCAGCACGAACTGGTCGATGGCGTAGAGGAGCTTCTGGGATGGTTCCTTGGGGTGGATGGCGATGAGAAGGTCGATGTCGGCGGGAATCTCCTCGGCGGTCATGGGCACTTCGGCCACATCGTACTCCTTCTTCAGTTCGGTGATGAGCAGCCATGCGGGCTTCATGCCGCCCTGTCCCTGCATCATCATGTTCGGGTTGTCAATGCCGCCGAAGACGCGCATGGAACTCAAAACGCCCAGCTTGTGCTTGACGGGGTGCGTGACAGTGATGATGGCGCGGGTGATGTCGTACTCAAGCAGGGCCTCGCGCTCAGGGCTGAGGAAGGGCAGGGCGACCAGCTGGTCGCCAGAGCGGATGGCGATGCCGAGGTAGATGTTCTCCTCCAGGCCAAGGGCGTCGCTGCCTTGTCCCGTGACACCGTCCAGGTTGGCGGAATCCTCCGCGTCGGTGTCGGGCTTCGGATTGAGCTTCTCGATGCGGATGTTGCCGTTGGCGCAGATTTCATACTCGGTGAGCATGTCATCGACACGCTTGGCGTAGTTCTTGAGGATGACAGGCATCTGGGCCACGTCCTTGGAGTAGTAGAAGCGGATTGTCAGCTTTTTGTCCAGCTTCTTAAGGGTGGTCTTGGTTGCGTTGGAGAGGGTGTAGAGCTTGTCCTCCGTGCAGTCTAGGCGCAGGTTGGTGTTTTTGAAGATGACGCCAAGGATGATGAGGATGGCGGCGACGGCGATGACGGCGACTGCTGACGAAAGGTATTTCTGCAGGGTTTTATTGTTTTTGCACATGGTTTCTCCTCCTTATCTCTGATTCTTGAGCACCAGGTTGGTGGTGAAGAGGCAGAAGACGATGATGGACGCGAAGTAAAGCAGGTCGCGGAAGTCAATGACGCCTCTCTGCAGGCTCTCGAAGTGGAACATGACGCTGAAGGCGGAGGCAAGCTCCACGAGGGAGTTGGCGGCTCCCCACTTGAGCAGGA
>JAFTAC010000092.1 GCA_017458805.1 Victivallales bacterium
CCTGGACGCCGACGGGCTGCAACGACCACAAGCTCTTTTTCGCCGTGGTGAAAAGCCGCAAGGAGATGGAGTTCTTCCGTCAGAAGATGGTGAAATCGCTTCAATTCCTCATCAAGACAGGCGTCATGCGGCTCATCTATCCGAATTTCTGGCGATACATGGATGAAATCATGGGCGGGGAGGATGTCATTTTCCGCAATGCGCCCTGCATGGTGGTGGCATGCACACCAAAGAAGGCCCCCTGCCAGGAGGCCGACCCGTGGATTGCCCTGAGCTACTTTGACCTGCTGGCGCAGTCGATGGGCATTGGGACCTGCTGGAGCGGCTTTGCCGTCCACGCCTTCAAGTGGATTGGTGAACTGCGGCATCGCCTTGGTATGCCAAAGGGCTATCGCGTCGGCGCAGTTCTTTTGTTTGGCAAAACCGCAGTCGAATACCACCGCCAGACCGCCCCCAAGCAGTTCGAAGTGAATATGCTCTAGAATCTCTAGAAGCTCTAGAAGCTCTAGAAGCTCTAGAACCTCTAGAACCTCTAGAACCTCTAGAACCTCTAGAACCTCTACTTCTACTTAAAATCGACACCCAGGCGTGTGAGTTGTGCTCCAGCGTTGAGGAAGGCAGCGGTCATCCAGAAGACCATCCAAGTTTCGGCGTAGCCGCCACGGAGGGATTCAAGCGGTTCGAAAGGCGGACGCTGCGCATAGTTGGTGTGCTGGATTTGTTCGCCCTGGCTGCCGTAGATATCTGTCATCTGCCCACAGTTAACGAACATGGGAACAACAAGCCGCTGCCAGTCGGGGCGGTTCATATCCCGCCCGATTTTCCATAGAAGAGGCACGACAAACACGCCGAAAACATCCAGGTGCATGTTCTGGACGGAGACAGCCGTCCATGCACGGCTTTGGAAGTGGTTGTCTGCCAGACGGCTTGGCGGCATGGGAATGTCCCACACTTGGAGATAGGTGAGGAATACCTGTGTCGCATGGGCGGCGGCGTCAAGGTATTTGCGGTCGCCTGTCAGGCTCCAGGCTGCATAGAACGCAAACATGGCGGAGACAGCCCCTTCTTTGTCTTCACAGCGTGCATCGAGGGTGCCTCCCCAGTAGGGCTCCCTCATGTCCTGATGGCGCGCCATGTAGTAGTCGGCGATTTTGAGGGCAGCTCGTTTCATGCGCTCGTCACCGAAAAGCAGGTAGGCGTTGGCGATGGGGGCCCCTAGAGTTGCCTCGGCGGTATTGACAGGCCGCCACTCATCCTTGAGGATGCGCGCGACAAACACCTCCGCGTTTTTCCTGGCGAAATCAAGCCAAGTCTGTTTTATGGGCAGGTTGTGCCGCTGGCGGTCCAGCAAGGCGGATGTGAAAGTCTCCAACGCCTGCCCCTGGGAGACGGGGTCCTTGCCGCTCCAGCTTGTTTTCTCCACATCATAACGCACACAGAAACCGCTTTCATCGACAGGGGATTTGCAGAGGAAATCCATTGATTCGGTGGCGCGAGCCTCCCAGTCAGCATCGTTGCAAAGAGAGCCGATGATGGGGGCGGCGTAGCCAAACGTCTCGCTGCGCCCACACCAGCCATAGACGATTTCCACGGGCTGCGGGAAACCGACTGGATGGAACAGACTCCCCGCCGCACCGTCTTTGCGGTGATACCGCGTCAGCGCGTAGGTGTATTTTTTGCGCAACAGCTCCAGACCATCTATGCTGGCTATGCGCGTTGGCTGCCAGAAGCGGATAGCATAATCCACGGCAGGACAGAAACCGCTGCCATGCCTGACACCTGAAGACACCTGGATGGCAAAGCGTTTCTCCACAACCATGTCGGGCAGGAGCGTCATGCATGAATTGGGCATTTGAGCCCATTTGCGCTGGCCCGCCTTTACGGCCCCATCCACCCCATTGCTGGAGACATAGCCCGAATAGCACGCCAGCTCTGTGGCATTGTCAAGGTATTCTGCGCCGAGCGACCACCAGAGGTCGGGACGCTCCCCCGACGGAACAGGTGATGGAAGCGTATGCAGGGCCCCCATCGTGTGACCTTGTTCCGTTGATGCAAATGGCATGGGGAAGCGGTGCTCTTCATAGAATCCTCTGCTACCCGTTTTCGTCGGCAGCAGGGGCACTGCGCCGCTGGCCTCGCCCGATGGATTGCCGTAGTAGAGGATGCCTGGCAGGAGAACGCCCCCAAAACCTCCAGGTTGCTGCCAGCGCACGGACAGCGTGACATGCGGCATCGCAGAAGTTCCCGTGTAGTGCCAGCGGCGCGTAATGAACAAAGCGTCATCTCGCCATTCGCAGGAATCGCGGCACTCGCAGGTTCCACCAGGCAGTTGAATGGAGCCACGAAGCACAAACCCTCCTGGAGCCTCCTCCACGGAGGCGATTTTTGCGTGCATCCACCCCTGCGGACGCTCCCCGCTCCATTCCGTTGCAATGGACCAATACCCCTCGGCTGGCGAACGAAGCATCGCACCAGCTGCGTCCTTAAAACGCAAAGCGCCATCTTCAATGCTGGCACTCAATCTGTTGTGTGAAAAATACGTATTCATTGTATCAAAATGACATTCGCTACTTCCCGTATGGGGTGTAGGTGAACTCTCCTGGTGTAGCTGGCTTGATGATTGCGCAGCCAGGGAACGGGAAGTGGGCCCCGAAGAAAAGCGCCTTTTCGCTGAATATTTCCAGGCGGGACTTGACCGCCTCCGCAGGGGCGGCGTCGTAACGTGCGCAGAAATCGGGATGGGGCACCTGGAGCTCCACGGCGTGCAGGATGTCGCCAACAAAGATGGCGTTGTCCGTGGCGGACAAAGCTAGCTTATAGACGGTATGGCCTGGGGTGTGACCAGCTTTTTTGATAGGAAGCAGGCCCCCAGGAAGCGGTCTGCCGTAGTCAATGAGTTGAAGCCTGCTTTGATAGGGTGTCAGGTATCTGCCTAGTGCGGCGCGTCTGGCATCCTTCTGCCATGTCTCATACTCTTCCCGTGCGATGTAAATCGTGGCGTTTGCGAAAAGCGGCGCATTGTCCCAGAGCAGTCCGCCCACGTGGTCGGGGTGGATGTGCGTGATGAAGACCGCCTTGATGGTCGCAGGGTCAACTTTCAGCGCTTCTAGTTTTCCTTTGAGCGAACCGCGCCGCTGGTCGTTTCCCGCATCAATGAGAAAGCGTTCGCCTTTCTTCTCCAGCAGAAACACGTTGATGGATGAGAGGAAGGACTCCTGCTTCAGCGGGAGTGGAGCCCCCTTCACGC
>JAFTAC010000093.1 GCA_017458805.1 Victivallales bacterium
GAAGCGCTTGATGTTGCTGTCGCCAAAGAAATGCCTGTCCCCAGAGGAAATCTCATCCTCCACGCCGCGGAAATGTGTCGAGATGAGATCGTCAAAAACGGGCACCAGAGAAGGATGTCGTGCTATGGCACCGCTTCGCAACCAATAGCTGCCCGCAAGAAGCAAGGCGATACAGACAAATACAAATGTCTCCACTGTGATTTTCGGCACCTTGAAGAAAACGAGCAAGGGCATAAGTACTGTAAACACAAGGGCACAGATTGCCTTCAGGAGAAGGCCGTCAAGCGTGAACACAGTGGAAAGAAAAACGCCGATGCTTGGGCAGAAGAACAACAGGACACAGCAGCCAGGCAGAAGTTGCCAAACCTTATGCCAGCCAAACAGGTAGCCTGCCAGCGTATAGGGAAATACAATGCTTCCTATCAGAACAGCCAGATGAATGTGTTTGACGTAGCCAAACAATAAAAGGAGCAGCGCAGGTATCGGGAGGATGTAGCTCAAGGTGCAATGGCGTTCAGGAACGGTCCTTACAACTTTCCCAGCAGACTGCTGACCATCCTCCTGGCTGATGATGTCGGGGCAGAGAAACGCCTTGTATTCAGCAGCCCTCTGCTCCATCCAATGACGCAGATAATAGGCGAAAGCGACCAGGAGCCCCGCCCAGATGATAAAGCACCAGTTCCAACGTTCAGCAGAAGAAATCTGCATAGCCTTGAAGGCGTATGGCAACTCAAACAGAAATGGAAGGGTTGACAACCCCAGCACAAGGAAGCAAAGTTTTCTCTTCATGTCTCCTCCTGTTTCGGTGCATCCAACTGGAAAATGAACGAACTGAACCATATCAGAAGGGAGGCCACAACAATGAAAACGCACCCCAACAGGAAATGCGGTGTCTCCTCATGAACCTTCTCCCCCATGACAGTGAAGAGAAGAAATGTCAGCAGCTGGCGAAGGGCATTAGAGAGGATAATCCAAATCAGCACCAGGGAACTCCAGCACCATTTCCACCAAGCGGGGGCCTGGCATTTTCTTGCAATAAGATATTCAAGGAGATACAGAAAACTTAGGAGTGCAATGCCGCTGCATGCGTCAGTGATGGAGATGGCCTGGTCGTTCCAGAAAAGCGTGGTGCCATCGTAGCTGACCGCCACAGTGCAGAGGCGTAGCAGCCAACTGGCCGCAGCCGTGGAGACGAGGCGCATCGGGTAGCTGATTTCCAAAAGCAGGTACTCATAAAGAGGAAGAATGACGATGGCCAGCAGATAGAGCGGAAAAAGGGCAAGGGAGGTTTTAAAACCGTCATAATGCATCGTTATCGCCAATGAAACCAGAAGAAGAGCGCCGTTTTTGCATAAGGCTCTTGCCAGGTCATGGGCGTCGTCAACCGACAATCGTGAAGCAAGCACCATCAGGCCACCCGCCACAACCAGCAACCCCCATCCAGTCATACGCGAATGCGGCGTGGGGCTATGGTCAAGCGCAGCATTGAATCGGTCGTATGAGGCCAGCAGAAGCAGGACCGTCAGCAGTACGCCATCCTCCCAGTGGAACCGTCCCCAAAGAAGAAACTCGCCCACCCCGAAAAGGATTGCAAGCACAAGCACCACCGCACTCGCCCTTGCGGTGCAAAGATTATGGTAGGGAACCCTCCATTTATCCAGATGATTGTCGTTGGTCATATTATGGTTTCGCTGGTGGAGCATTCAGCTTCTCAAGGTATTCCCTGGCGCATGGATTGTCAGCCTGCAGAACCTGAAGACGCTTGATGATTGTACGGCAGGTGGCTTCACGTCCCAGCTTGAAGGCATTCTCGATGTTCTTCTCCAAACACGTGATAAGCACCGCCTTGGCATTCACGTCCAAAGTGTTGTCTGGAATATACGTGGCCGCCTTTTCATAATCCTGCATATCTGCATAACGCAGGCCATAGACCGTCTGAACCAGCAGCGAATCCTTGTTTTTCTTGTAGGCATCCTCCGCATACTTCAGTGCCTGTTTTGTGTCACCCTGCGCTGCAAAAATCTCCGAGAGATTAAGCTCGATGATGACATTCGTCCCGCCGTATGGCAACAGAGCCGTGTAAACACTCTTGGCGCGCTCAAACTCACGAATAAGAGCGAGATAGATGGCCAGCGGCAGCAGAATCTCCCTGTCCTCGGGTTTCTCGACGGTGAAGCCCGCCTCCATCTTCTGCTCCTTCAGGAGCTTCGTGGCGGCGTCCAGGTTGTCATTGCGGCGCTCTGTCTCAAAGCGTGCGATGGGTGCCAGCTCTGGATACTCCGACGCAAGTCGAAGCGCCTCGCTGTTTCCCGTGCGGATGCCAAATGCCAGCATGTGCTTGGCTGAAACGATGGATTTGTCCTCCTTCATCAGATTATTTAGCTCCCGGAAGGCCTCACTCAACTGCATCTCCCGCTCCAGATACAACACTTTGCCATAGCGTTCCCTGGCAGGATCTTTGCTCATTTCAATCAACTGGTCATAAAGTGCCAGCGCCTGCTTGCGGTCACCCTTGTCCATGGCCATTCTCAATGCCTGGGTACGGAAGAAGACCTCATTGGGAAAGAGCTTGCATGCCTGTAGAATCGTACTCATCGAGAGGGTCTTGTTCGCCAACTGCTCCAAAATCACCGCATGCCAGCAAATCAGCTCTGGCGGCTCCAGGCCAAGGAATTGCTGCGCCAAACTGGATGCGTCATCCAGCTTGTTCTGCCTGATGGCCTTGGCAATGACCGCACGGACATTTTCAAGGATTTCAGGAAGTTTTTCCTTATAGAGCTTGGAACGACGCCAATACGAAAGAACGGACATCATCAGCGGAATATCCGTGTCCTCCACGGCCACGGCATAGCTGAGAATCAGTCCCATCGGGGTTGTGCGATTCAGTTTCGCCACCCTGTAGTTTTTCACCATCACAGGCGTGTCCTTTCGCAGATAGGCACTGAGGCTCTGGATGTAGGCACGCAGAGAAACGGCAAAGCGGTTCCTCCTCGGAATCTCCTGTTCAACATGCTGCAAGGCATCGCTGTCCTTCAAAAAGAAGAGAACCTCGGCATAGTTGATAAGGGAGTTATCCGACATCATCGCAGGACGGACGTTCTTATAGACCTCATTGGCCTCCTCATAGCGTATATGGCGGAAGAGGAAGTTCGCCAGCTCCGAACGGCAAAGGTCGGGATTGACGCTGACCGCCTGACGATAGGCATGCTCGGCACGCTCCAGATTCTTGTCCCTGTGTTCCGCCAAAAATCCATCCTGAATATACGCCTCGACCCGAATCACGGGGTCTTCGTCATTCTCCAGCGCCTCAAACTCCGAGACAGGACCATGGTTCTTCATCGCCTGAATTAGGCGAGCAATCGCGCAATCCTGCGGCAGTTCCGACACAACCTTCTCCGTCCCTTCTTCCTGCGGATGCACGAGAAACTGCGTAAAGGCATAAATTTCAGGATACTCCGCGCACTTCTCGGGTGGAAGCGTCTTGAAGAACTTCTCCAGGGCATTGAAGTTGTGAGCCTGGTAGTAGGCCCTGACACACCGCGAAGCATAGTCCTTGTTTAGGACGTTCAGGTTGACCAGACGTCTCCATCCATACGCGGCCTCCTGCCAGAGGTGCTTCTTCTCGTAGCTCTCTGCCAAATAGCGCCAGGCGTCCTCGTGGTCGGGGTCCCTCCGCAAATAGTCTGTAAGCTTCTGGGTTGCTAAATCATAGTTGCCCTGCTTGTAGGCCGCCTCACCCTGCCTGTAAAGGCGGGTATGCCTCTGGCGACGGTAGGCCATGAGCGTCATCGCGATGCACAACCCCACAACGACCACAACACCTACGATAAGGAAAAGAAGGGATAGTTTCTTGTTTTTCATAAGGCTAATACAAAACAGACTTCCACCTGTTCAGGAGGAAGCCTGTCAGAAAGTTCAGTAATGCTTGATAACACATATTATGCACGTTTCTGCCTCTTCGCCTTGGAAGCCCCGAAGACCGTGCCCAGGGAAAGCAGACCTGCGAAGAACACGCCAGGAAGAGGACCGCCTGTGGAGGAGGAAGCATAACTTGCGCGCTCCAGCTCCGAGGAATATGTTCCATTGTCATACACTGCGACGAACTCGCGGCCACTGGAGGTCTCATAGGTGGTGCCGACCCCGTAGTTGATTCTGACATTGCCAGCAAGGTCAAGCTGCGGATTCGCGGTGATCTGGCGCGAGATGAGTGTGGTGTCATAAGCGTTTGGCTCACCGCCCTTCACGAACTGGTATGCATCGACCGTCTCGCCACCGTCGTCGGCAAGCGTCGTAAGGACAAGGTAAATCTCCGCATCCGCATCAAAATAGTCCAAGAAATATGCCTGAGTATCGGCATAATAATGGTCTTGTCCATCGTCATAGCGAATCATCATCGTTTCGCCTTTTGCCCACTTTATGGCGTCCTGATAGTCGCTCTTTTGCAGATCATTTATTCC
>JAFTAC010000094.1 GCA_017458805.1 Victivallales bacterium
CGGAGCCCGCGCTTCTACAGGTGCCTGCCGCGCGGGGCAGAGCCCCGCGCTTCTCAACGATATTTGAGCGGTCTTAGGGGCATATTGCGATAGACGAGGTCATCGCGGGCTGTGAAGCCCATCTTCTCCCAGAAGGCATTGCCGTCGGCGTTGCGTGCGAATACAAGAAGGGCAACCTTGCTGATGCCACACTCCTGCAGGGCCTCCGTCGCCTTCTGCACAAGTGTTCGTGCAAGACCCATGCGCCTAAAATCAGAGTGGACGGCCAGATGGTAGATAAAGCCGCGGCGTCCATCGTGGCCCGAGAGGATGACGCCCACGACACGTTGCTTCATCATGGCGACAAAGCAGGTCTGCGGGTTGCGGAGGAGGTAGCGGGCGATGCCCTCGCGGGAATCGTCCACATCGTTGAGGCCGATGCCGTCGTTGTCGCGCCACAAGGCATAGACGGCGTCGTAGTCATCGATGATCATCGTGCGAAAAGATGGAAGCGCATCCTCTGGCAAGCAAGAAGGCTTCGACATGGGCCCCCTGCCCTCCTCTGTCAGTTTTTTCGCAATTTTCAGGGCGCGCTCAAAGTTGGCGTATTCGTGGTTGGCGTTCTGGAGCTCGGTAATATCGTATGAATCGCAGTCCAGCACATCGCCAGTCTGGAGAAACGCGTAGAGTTCGAGGCCGTAGAAATCGCAGACCGCCTGGATGCCAGCGAGCTCCATCTCGACGGCGAGACAGCCTTCGGAGACGCGCTTGGCAAAATTGGCCTTCGTCTCACGGAAGAAGGCATCGGTCGTCCAGCAGCGGCCTGTCACGACGGGTGCGCCTTGCTCCTGCAGCCATGCAGCGACCTTTGTGGCGTTGCGGATGGCGATGTAGTCCGAGTTTGGGGCATAGTGGTAAGACATGCCCTCGTCGCGGTAGGCCTCGGTCGGCACAACCAGCTTCCCGCGGGTAGCCTCTGGTTGCAGGGCGCCTGCCGAGCCAAAGAGAATGTAGTGGCGGGCCCCGAGCAGCCAGTTGGACTCCTCGACATTGCCGCCCGCCAGGCACGCCCCCTGCCCCGAAAGGTAAAAGGCCACTGTCGTACCATTCAAGTCGAACCCATAGACGGGGATGTTGCCGCTGCAGGATGTTATCTCCGCGAGTCTTCTGCAATCATAGCGTTCCAGAACCGTCTGCAGGATGCGTTTGGAGAAGGTGATGATGCAGACGTCGCACAGACGCCCCTGCGGCCCGTAGATGGCCTCACGTGTCATAATGGAGGGTGTCTTGCCGTCGTAGGAGTCGGTTATCATATAATGAGGAGGCTATAATCACCTCGTGTAATTTGCTTTGTGCTTACCAGGTCGAACGGCCTGGCTACTTCAAGATGCCGAGGGAGTTGAGGAGGACGATCAGCAGGCAGGGTATGACAACAACGCACATGCAGAACTGGAAGATGCCACGGCGTTTCCAGCGGGTGCCCGTGGAATCTACCTCAGGGCAGAACTTCTCCAGGCCGATGACCGCCGTCACCAGGATGGTGGTGAAGATGGCGCCGAGGGGCATGATGACGTTGTTCGCGATGAAATCCGTGGTATCGAGGATGTCCATTCCCTTGTAGCGTTCGATGAAGGCCAGAGGATGAACGCCCGAGAGGACGCTATAGCCGAGAATCGTGATGATGCCCAGCACGACGATTTCGGCAAAGCCGCAGACGATGGCGCGCTTGCGGCTCATCTTGAGTTCCTGGCCGATGGTCTGGACGTTGGTCTCCAGAAGCGAGATGGCGGAGGTGGCCGCCGCGAAAAGCACGAGCAGGAAGAAAACGATGGCGACGACGCGTCCGCCAGGGAAGGAGGCAAAGACCTTGGGCATCGTGCAGAAGACGAGCCCAGGGCCAGCGGCCTCGGCGGCCTCCTTGCCGCCAAAGGCAACAACGGCGGGGATGATCATCATGCCAGCGAGGAAGGCAACACCTGTATCAAAGATTTCCACGTGGTTGACGTTTGCAACCAGGTCATCTTCCTTGCGCATGTAGGAGCCATACGTGACCATGATGCCCATGGCGATGGAGAGCGAGAAGAAGAGCTGGCCCATCGCCGCCACCACGGTCATGTAGCTGAACTTGCTGCGATCAGGGTAGAGGTAGTAGCGGAAACCCTCGCCCGCGTTGGGCAGGAAACAGCAATAGATGCAAATGCCAAGGCACATAAGCACAAGCAGAGGCATCAGCACCTTGTTGAAGCGCTCGATTCCCTTCTCCACACCCATGGCAACCACTGCTATCAGAATGACAGTAAAAAGGAGAAAGAAGAGGATTGGCTGCCATGTGGAGGTGATGAAGTCCGTGAAATAGACAGTGGAAGCGTCTTTCATGACGCCGCCGACCTCCACCATCGCATCCTTATGGAAGCGAGAGATGGGATTTACCAGCATGGCAAAGCAGTACTTTGTGACCCAGCCACCAATAACGCAGTAATAAGGCACGATGATGATGGGGGCGATGGAGTTGAGCCAGCCGCCAAAGGGCACCATCCCAAGAAATGAACTCTTCTGGGCGCATAGGTCGCGATAGGCACCGATGGGGCCCTTGCCCGTCATGCGCCCAATGCAGTTTTCAGCAATGAGCAGCGAATAGCCGAAAGTCAGCACAAGCACCAGATAGGTCAAGAGGAAGATACCGCCGCCGTACTTGGCTGTCAAATAGGGAAAACGCCAAATATTGCCTAACCCCACAGCGGAACCTGCAGCCGCCAAAACATAACCGATCCGACTAGAAAAACCATCCTTTGCCATAATTATGCCAGAAACAAATGCACGCCCTATTCTCCCTGTGAAGCAGTCCATGCAGAGCGCGTACTTTTCATCCACATGGATTTTGTCATGCTATAACTTAGCACCTCAAAACGTAATGCGCAAATGGGAAAGCCGTTATTGAATTCGCTGGCGATTGTTTCGCCAGTTTGCTTCCCCACCTCAAAAAAATGAATTAAGTAAGTTGCAAAACAGAAAAAACGCATTAAAGTATAGGAGAGGCAGTAGGGTTGTGTCCACGTTTTTATAATTGAGGTCTTTTAAAACCTCAATTGAGAGAAATGGCGCATTCTATTGTCACAAAACAAGTTATGGTAAAACCAAGCTCACAAGCGGAAGCCATCGTCGGCTTCACCTGCGAGACATCCATTCCTAAAGTGTTCAGGCATTCCAAGATGGTGTCTTGCAGACGACATAGAGCCATGGGCATGAGTTTTTATGGAGGCAATCGCAAGAAAGTCTCTTATGGCTTTTCATCCAATGGCTTACATTCACTTCACGCCTGATGTTTTCTGGCGAGGGGGCGCGTGAGCTTTTGTCTTGAAATCAATGAAAAATGAGATAGAACTACCACCTTTTGACGAAAGAATCCTTTTGCCTGAAGATGGAGAAAATGTGGTACCCATCTATACGCTGCCTCTGCACGAGTTTAGGTTTCAGGAGTTTTGCAGAAAGAATGGCATTGTGAACTACCTGCCGCTGAAGCAGGTCTGGAAGATAGCGAACTACACCAAAAAGGGAAGACTATACCACTACCAGCGCAAGGTGCTGCGTCCGATGTTCGCTTCATACGTGTTTGTACGGATGGCGAATCTGCGGCAACATGATTTGTTTCTGTCGGGTTCCGTAAACCGTGTCCTTCCCGTGGGAGACAAAGAGAAGTTTCTTAAAGAGCTTCGTGTAGTGCGCCAAATTGAGCAAATCGGGTTATCGGAAAAACTTGAGTTCAACTGCGGGCTAAAGGAAGGCGACCGTTTCGAGATTCTTTCAGGTCCATGGGAAGGTGTTTGCGGCTGGCTTATGAAGAAAGATAAGTTATATCTGTGGTCAGTCGAAATTGAATTCGTGAATGAAGTCATCCGCGCCAAAATCGACCCTTCCACAATACAAATGAGGCGGCTGGAGGATTGAGCGTTTATCATTCCTCTGCTTCCATACGACATAAATGCTACACACCCTTTTCCAAGCCATAACAACGGGCTTAGTGCTTGCGCTGGTCACAGCCGTGCTGTCGCTGCTGCTGACCAAGTGCCTGCTGTGGCTGCTTCCCCGCTGGGGGATGGTTGACAAGCCCGACTTCAAGCGCCACATCCACGTTTCCGAAGTGCCACGTGGCGGGGGCCTTGCCATCATCCTCTCCTTCGCCATCGTTGCGCTCGTGTTCTTCGGGTGGGCCATGCGAGAAAACGCAGAGGTTTTCAAGGAGTGCCTGCGCTTCTTGGCCCCCTGTGCCATCCTGCTTCCGCTGGGTGTGTGTGATGACAAGTTCGGGCTTCTGGCGCGGACAAAGTTCTTCTTCCAGATCCTAGCAGCGTGCCTGGCCTGGTGGCTGGGCTTCCGACTTACGGTTTTCTTCGGTCTTGAACTCCCGCAATGGAGCTGCCTCATACTAACCGTCCTTTGGATCGTGGGCTTCATCAACGCCTTCAATATGATCGACGGCGTTGACGGGCTGGCTGCGGGCGTCGGTGTCATCTCGGCGGTCTGCATGGGGAGCATCGCCCTCAGCAAAGGGCACTTTGGCTTCGCAACGGTGCTGCTGATTTTTACTGGCGCATCGCTCGGCTTCCTGTATTACAATTGGCATCCAGCCAAGGTGTTCATGGGGGACACGGGCTCCATGTTCATCGGCTACGTGCTGGCGGTGGCGGGCCTGATGCTAAACGCACGGCTGGCCTCCGTTTCCTCCATCGGCATTCCGCTTCTTGCATGCGGCATTCCCGTCATCGACATGCTTTGCGCCGTATGGCGCAGGCTCCTGGGCAACCAGAATGCGGCTGGGGGCTTTCCCCCGCCCGCCGATGAAAGCCACGACGCGAGCAAGAACCTAGGCTTTATAGGGAGGTTTGTGCGGCTGGTTGGTCGGCTCGGCACCGCTGATCAGAAACACCTGCACCATCGGCTGCTTGCCTACTTCAACCGCAACCAGCGCAAAACCGTCTGGAGCATCTACCTGCTGGCACTAGTCATGGGAGGCGCAGGCATCCTGTGTTGCGTCTTCCCACAGAACAAAGTCGCGTTCACGCTGGTCATCCTGCTCTGCACCTTCGGTTTCATCATCAACCGCCTTGCCTTCATCGAGCTATGGCAGACAACCGAGCTGGCCTACCACGACTTCCAGAGCGCCCGCGTGGGCGTCGTCATCACCTACTTCATCAACCCGCTCGCCGACCTTTTCCTCATCGTCCTCGCCTACTACTTCGCGGCGCAGCACAGGCACCTTGCGACGGAGGAGCTTCTGCGCTACATTGCCATCCTGATGGCGGTGCTTCTGACCTCGCGTTCATACCGCGTTTTCTGGAACTTCGCCGTATCGGACGACTATTTCCGCCTCATCCGTACCCTCATCGCAGGATTCATCCTGGCACGCGCCAGCGACGTGTTTTTGCCGAGCCACCATGTCACTCGGTTGCACTCATACGCAGCGTGCGTGGCAATCAGCCTCATCATGCTGGAGCGCCTGGGGCTCCACTTTTTCCGCAACTGGCAGGCGCAGCGCTTCAGTTCAACCAAGTTAGACAAGGTCAACTCCCCCCGCAAGGTTCGCACCCTGCTCTACGGTGTCAGTCCGTTGACGCGTTTCTACCGCAACCGCGTGCTGAGCGACATAGAGCATGCGGGCGACGAGGAGCTTGTGGGCATCGTTGCGATAGAACGGCGCTTCCTGCACAGCTACTGCTTCGGCCTCAAGGTCGTGGGCACCATCGATGACCTCGGGCGCATCGTCGCCCTGCGGCACATCAACAAGATCGTTCTCACAAAACTCCCGCCAGAAAACGAGCTGGAACGCCTCAAGGAAATCTGCCAGAAAAACAACCTGGACTTGCAGCAGTTCACGTGCATGGTTAAAGAGCTGTGATAAGATACTAGCACTCAACAGACAACCATAGAAGAAAAGACGGTAGGCGCGTCCCTCGTCCCGCTGTCGTTGACAAAACGTCTCAAGTCCCGTCACAGGAACAAAATCTGATAATCCCAATACCATGGATGACAAAACAATAAAAGAAAAAAACGAAACCGATGACGACTGGTCCTTGGTGATTCAGCCCGAGAATAGTCTTTTTTCAATTGACTTTCGGGAAATCTGGCGATACCGCGACTTGTGCGCCATGCTTATAAAACGCGATATCGTGACGATATACAAGCAAACCGTCCTCGGCCCGCTTTGGTTCTTCATCCAGCCGATCATGACAACCGTGACGTACATGGTCGTTTTCGGCGGCATAGCCAAAATCCCGACGGACGGTGTTCCACAGCCGTTGTTCTATCTTGCAGGCATCTGCATGTGGCAGTACTTTGCCGACTGCCTAAACAGGACGAGCAGTACATTCAGGGCCAATGCTGGCATTTTCTCGAAAGTCTATTTCCCCCGCCTGGTGGTTCCAATCTCCAATGTTGTCAGTAATTTGATAAAGTTTGTAATCCAGTTTGCGCTTTTCGTCGTTGTTTATCTGTATATTGTGTTTTTTGCGAAGTCTCCCGTGCGCCCCAACATGTATGCGCTTATGCTGCCTGGACTGGTCGCGATGCTTGCAGGACTCGCTCTTGGGTTCGGCATAGTCTTCAGCTCGTTCACGACGAAATACAGGGATCTGTCGTGTCTCCTTTCCTTCTTCGTCCATCTATGGATGTACGCCACTCCTGTCATTTATCCAGTCAGCACCATTTCCAACCCCAACATCAAGCTGATGATGCAGATCAACCCTTTGACAGGCATTCTTGAGGCCTTCAAATACGGAG
>JAFTAC010000095.1 GCA_017458805.1 Victivallales bacterium
ATTCTCTAGAAGCTCTAGATTCTCTAGATGCTCTAGATTCTCTAGAAGCTCTAGATTCTCTAGATGCTCTAGATTCTCTAGAAGCTCTAGATTCTCTAGATGCTCTAGATTCTCTAGAAGCTCTAGATTCTCTAGAAGCTCTAGATGATGCTCACAGTGTAATTGGAGCTGGGGCCGCGAAGCGGCCAGCGCACGGAGTGCGCAACCATGCGTAACCCTACGCAAGCGCCCGCAAGGGCGCGCAGCGTAGGGAAGACCTCCCCCCTTGAATCCGCGCCCGCAAGGGCGCAACAAAACACCAACCTCTTCACATTTTACCATCATTCCCAATACCATCAAAATCAACAACCCAAGGAACAAAACAATGAACAAAAAACTCCTAAGCACCATGCTTCTATTGTTAGGTGTGGCAGTAGTTCAGGCGAAAGTCACACCAGCGACGATTTTCACAGACCACATGGTATTGCAGCGCGAGATGCCCATGCCCGTCTGGGGCACAGCTGACGCAGGCGAGAAAGTCACGGTGTCATTTGCAGGCCAGAAGCTTGAGACGACGACCAACGAAAAGGGCGACTGGATGGTCAAGCTGGCTCCACTGGCCACCAATGCCAATCCCCAGGTGCTGACCATCAACGACATCGCCATCCAGGACGTGCTGGTTGGTGAAGTCTGGCTCTGCAGCGGACAGTCCAACATGGAGATGCCAATGTGGACGGACAATCCGCGCTGGCGCAACATCGACGGCGACAAAGCGTGCGCCAACGGCGCCAATCCCCTGATTCGCAAGGCCCATTTAAGACCACGCCGCTGGGAGCAGTTGCCACGCAAGGACTTCGCCATCATCTGGGAAGCCTTCGACGCTGAAAACACCCAGTCCTTCTCCGCTGTCGCCTTCTTCTTCGGGCAAGAGCTTCAGAAGAAGCTGGGCATTCCAATCGGCCTGGTCGGCTCCTACTGGGGCGGCACCCGCATCGAGCCGTGGACGCCTCCCTGCGGCTTCGACAGCGTCCCCGAACTCAAGGAGATCGCCTACCGCGTCAACGCCAAGCTTCCGTGGCGCCCCGAATACAAAGAAGCTTCGCAGAAGACCATCGATGCCTACAGCCAGTGGCTCGACGCCTTCAAGGCAGCCTCCGCAAAGGGTGCGGCACTGACGCCCCCGCCCGCATACCCCGAGGCCCTTCTGCCATACGCCAACCAGCAGCAGCCGACGGTCATCTACAATGCGATGGTCATCCCCTTCGTGCCCTTCGCGTTCCGCGGGGCCATCTGGTACCAGGGATGCTCCAACCGAGGCGACGGCATGCTCTACTGCAGCAAGATGCAGGCCCTCTTCAACGGCTGGAAGGAGATCTTCCAGAACCCCGCGCTGAAGTTCTACTTCGTGCAGCTGGCTCCTTACCGTTATGGAGGCGACCCCGAGGCCCTGCCGCGTATGTGGGAGGCGCAGTCCGCCTTTGAAAAGGCCAACGAGCCTCAGGTCGGCATGGCCGTCATCAATGATATAGGCGACTACGGCGACATCCATCCCCACAACAAGGGTCCCGTCGGCAAGCGCCTCGCCGATTTTGCGCTGGTGCGCGACTATGGCTTTAAAGACATCCAGCCCGAATTCCCGCGCTATACCTCCTTCAAGAACGACGGCGACAAGATAGTCATCTCCTTCGAGCACGTCAAGGAGTGGAAGATTGCTGGAGAAGGCCCCGTCGCGGAGTTCCAGGTGGCTGGCATCGACGGTTTCTTCAAGCCCGCGCAGCTCACCATCCGGGGCACCGACTTCGTGCTTTCCTCACCAGAGGTCAAGCGCCCCCGTGCAGCGCGCTATATGTGGACCCAGTGCGTCACGGGACGCATCTTCAACGAGAACGGCCTGCCCCTGACCGCCTTCCGCGTCGCCGAGCCCTTAAAGCCTGAGGTGCTTGTCTCAGAACTGGTCGAAGGCGACTGGAAGCTCGCCTTTGACTTCGACCTCTTCAAGGGGGTCAAGGACAACACGACCGCACAGTACGACGTCGATAACTCCGCGAAGCTGACGGGCAAAGTGAAGAAGGTCGCCTACTTTGTCAACGCAACCAAGCGTGACGGCACCCCCGTCTGGCTCTTCACGGCCATGGACGCCTTCACGCCCGAGGCCGCCAAATGCGGCGTGCCCACCATCGCCTCAGGCGCTGTCTTCCAGCAGAAGGTCAACAATGTCTTCGTAGCGACCAATGTGTCGGGCATCCCGACTGGGGACTTTCCCCAGGGCAACATCGAGTTCTGGCCCAACAACTACGCCACCCAGGCCAAATTGAACCTGCCTGGCAACAACGCGCATGCCTACGACTTCGATGACAACAGGGGCAAAGACACCCTCGAAAAAGGCTACGGCTGCATGCAGGTGCATCTCTTCACAGAGAAGACCACCCTCTTCGCCTACAACAGCTTCGGAAAACGCGAAAATGCGGACTTCGGCCTCGGCAGCAACAAGACCCCAGGCACCAAAAACACCGACTGGACCTTCATGGCGAACCTCAGCAAGGACTACTCCAGCGCCTCCATCAAGGTCTTCGTCGAGATGGAATAGCGGACTGCCAAGCCTCTGCAGGGGGTGATGCAACAGGCGTGGTGCCCTGGAAATATCGACAACGCGGGAATCTGCGCGGCGACACGCCGCGCAGTCAGGACGCGGCTGGATACAATCGCCAGTCAGAACTTTTTTCACGAAACAACATAGCAAAAAGCAGTTGTGGCATTATATTACCTTAGTTCCTTAAAATACACCGCACTGCAAATGCGGCCTCAACCATCAACCAGGAGTATATTCTCATCAAGAAATAGCGTTTTCTCGTATATGACATAACCAGTGGCACATAGCCACTGGATTCCGTGCTTTGTGGCGTACTGAAATTAGGACCTTTAGAACAGCACAAATGCACACGTTGGGCACACTCCTCTAGAGCGTCTCTTTTCGTGCATTTGTGTAGGTAGTCCTAAACCTCAGTACGCCACGAAAATGATTC
>JAFTAC010000096.1 GCA_017458805.1 Victivallales bacterium
AAGGATTTTGTGGATGAGGAAGGAAGTTTGAAACCAACATATGAAACAAAGACATAGCGAAACAGGCCACCCCCAAAGAAGAGGAAGCCCAGGAGAACGAAGAAGAAATCAGCTGGATGAGGCTGCTTCAACAAGCGGGAGATCGGAAGTATCCTTAACGTCACTAATCACATAGCCCTTACGAGCGAGAAGGGCAAGAGCTTGACTGAAAGAAATGACACGCTGTTCAGGAGCAGATTCTTTGGCAGAGGAATCAGCGATCTGGTAAGGGGTATCATTCAGGAGAATGTGATAGATGGCGGTAAGGAGCCTTCTGGCGATAGCGACTCTGGCTTTTCTGGCACCACGCCTCTTTTTGAGGATCTGGTATTTAGCAAGGATTTCGGGATGCAGTTTGGAGCGAGGATTGCTTGCAGCGATGGCACACTGTATAAGCAACGGCTTCAAGTACTGGCCGGCTTTGCCAATACGGGTTGTCTTCTTCTTGTTGGCGCTCTCATTGTTTTGAGGGGTAAGTCCAGCCCAGGAGCAGAGGTGCTTGGAAGACTCGAACTGCTTCATATCTGCACCAATTTCGCCGATCACACGGATGGCAGTCATGGGATCGGAGATACCGGGAACGGTTAGCAGCAGTTCGATCTGGCGGGAGAAAGGCTCCGCGAGGTGAAAGATGAGCTTTTGAAGGGCAACTCGCAGGTCTTCAAGCTTGGATATGTGCTGACGGATGACCTTCAGCTTTTCAGCCTGCCAGGGAGAGAAGATTCCATCCACCGCGTTCTGGACTGCCTGGGGTGAAGCTTTGCAGCGTTTGCTCATGAAGGGAGCGACATCGAAGGATTCACCCGGGTGTTCCAACAGCTGACTGATGATGGCGGACGCGCTCTTGCCGAACACGTTACTGAACACGTCATCCAGTTTAAAGTTGGAAACAGTCAGACAGTTTTGGGCGCGGTTCTTTTCTCCCGTGGTATTCCAGACGAGTTTTTGGTAGTAACGGCACAAATCCCGAAGCTGGCGGATATCCTCCGGTGGGATGAAGCTTCCACGAACCAAATCGTGCTTGAAAAGGTCGGCGATCCACATGGCGTCTTTCTTATCCGTTTTCTTGCCTTTGATGGCCTTGACGAATTTGGGGTGAGAGACAACGACGCGGAAATCCTTTTCAAGCGTGTTGTGAACGGGGAACCAATACTTGCCTGTCGATTCCATGCAAACGTCGAAGCAGTGGTTCTCCTTGAGCCAAACGTCGAGCTTGCGCAAATCACCTGTATAGGTTGAGAAGCGCTTGCTCTGGTACTCTGTGACGCCCTGACTGTTTGTGCTTGCGATGCAGGCAATCACGAAATCGCGGTGTACATCCATACCGCAGCAGACAGGGTAAACGATTTTCAGTCTCCCCATAGCAATCCTCCTTCGTGATTATTTGAGGAGACAGGCATTGACTGGATGTCCGGCAAAAAACGAGTAACGTCTTTTCACAGATAAGTTTACAGGCTACTGTGCCAGAAGGCACATGTCCAACTCTTTGGTGCATCCAAGGACATCCGGCGACTTATAATATGGCGGGCTTACGCTCAGCGCGCACCACCTACCTCCGCGTGCTCTGTAGTATACCTGCCACCCTCAACAACAGTATACACTGCTTCGATGGCACCGCGTTCGGTTTCATCCCTCGTTGGTGCCGGAAAGGAATGGTCATAATATGGTGGCAACCGGCAACACGTTTTTCTTTCCCTGGGAAGTCAACCTGATGGAATGGCTCCAGGAGCACATTGGCAGCACGGGGATATCGATCATTTCCTTCTTTTCCATGTTTGGGGAGGAGATCCTACTGGTTCTGTTCCTGGGCTTCATCTATTGGTGCTATGACAAGAAGCTGGGCAGGACGATGGGGCTGACCGCCATCATGGGCTTGACGTGGAACGCCATGGCCAAGAACATCGCCCTGCGCCGCCGACCGACCTTTGACCATGAAAACATTAAGATCCTGCGCGTCGTGGAGCCGGAGGCAGACATATCTACCATCTCGGCCCAGGGCTATTCCTTTCCCAGCGGACT
>JAFTAC010000097.1 GCA_017458805.1 Victivallales bacterium
ACCCTGCATCACGAACAGATTCTGGACATTGCGGAATTGCTCCGCCAGCCAGGCAAGATGCTCCTTGCGCTCGGTAATGACCACGGGACTGCGCCCCTCCTTCAAAGCCGCCTGCACATCATCGACAATCATTTGGTTGCGATTGCCATCGTGGACAAGCATTTCGTAAATGTCGTGTATGGATGGCTTTGGCTGTTCCACATCTCCTGAAGACGGCAATTGCAGTCCTGTCTCCCTGACCACAACCCGATGGTCGAATGGCCTTTCCTGCGCCTGCTGGCGGTCGTTCACACGGTAGCGCACCGGACCGCACTGCATGAATATGATGGGATGGTGGCCGTCCTTTCTGGTCAGCGTGGCTGACAGTCCAAGGACATATCTGCATTTGCACTGCCTGATCACGGATTCAAAGGTGAATGCCGACAGGTGGTGGCATTCGTCCACAACCACCATCCCGTAGTTCCCGACTAGGTCATCCACCATGCCGTCATGGATAAGGCTCTGGATGGAGGCTATGTCGATGACGTTTGTCGACTTGTGCCTGCCGCCGCCGATGGTTCCGATTTGTGTCCTGTCCAGTCCCAGAAATGTCTGAAGACGGCTTTTCCACTGCTCCAGCAGTTGCACTCTGTGGACAAGGACAAGCGTGTTCACGG
This sequence comes from Victivallales bacterium, assembly GCA_017458805.1. Taxonomy (GTDB): domain Bacteria; phylum Verrucomicrobiota; class Lentisphaeria; order Oligosphaerales; family Oligosphaeraceae; genus RGIG3456. The sequence goes on from JAFTAC010000097.1 coordinate 657, forward strand.
AACGCCGCGCAATCATGTAGATCGCCACGACGGTCTTGCCGAATGCCGTGGAAGCGGAAAGGACGCCAAGGTCGTTTGCCAAAAGGGCTGTGGCAGCCTTGTCCTGCTCTTCGCGCAATCTGCCGTGGAACACGAAATCCTGCGGCACCCCACGGTTGCGCCTGTCGCTGACCGAGTACGGGATGTGATTGTCCAGCAGCAGATGCGTCAATTCTTCCGCGCAGCCTCTGGGGAGGCCGAGGTGTTCAGGGAAGTCCTCTGCGCAGCAGATGATGCGCGGCTTGTCATAGACCGGCATGCGCATTGCCTGTGCGCGGTAGAACTCAGGATTCTGGAATGCCGCCAGGCGAAGCAGGGCCGTCCTCAACCTCGGGGTAAGTTGCGATTTGCTGAAGAAAATCTCGTTTCCAATGACAATCTCCAGCGTCTGCGCAAGGCCATCCGCGAGATTCTGCGGCTTCCTTTTGCGGGAGGGAGGTTGTTCCCAGGGTTTTTCGTCCTCCTCTAGTTCAGGCATTTTCACGGCAGTGACGCGTCCCGCTTCGACAGCCTTGCCTGCAAGCGTCTCCACTGCTTCGGGCGTCATTGGCACAATGCTCGCAAGAAACTTCCATTGGTCGGAATATGGCTGGAATGCGTCATCCACAAAGACGCTGTTTCCCGCCCTTCTCGGCACTGCCTGCAATGGCAGGGCAATCAGGTTTCCCAGCCCTCCCGACGGCATGGTGTCCTGGTTCGGGAAGAAACGGTCGTATGATTCAAAGCCAAGTTCGGGACGCGTCTCCATCGTCTCCGTAAGCAAAAAACTGCCCATTTGCCTGGCGATGCGAGCCGCGACGGGAGCCGTAAAGAAAATCCAGACATGCGCACCGTTTCCCGACCTTGAACGCTCCACGGCGGCTGGAACGCCATGCCTGCGGCAAGTGTCCACGAAAGCCCTAGCGTCATCAACATAGTTCTTCTTGTCAAAATCGACTGCAAGAAAATGGCAATGCTCGTTCTCAAGCATTGGATAGACGCCGATGACGAAGGCGTTCCCCCTTCTGTCCACACCCCGCAGATGCATTTCGACAACCTCATCCGTGACGGGCAGGAAAACACGGTAGGGGCATTCGCCGCATTTTGTCTTCGGCTTGTTACAAAGACCATGCCGCCATTCGTTTGCGCAGGCAGGCTGGTATCCTGCCCTTCCAGTCTTCCTGCTCTCAAAGCGTCTGGGATAGACATCCTCGCGTCCCTTGAAAAGCCGCCTGAATATGGCTATCTTCTCCTGCGGGGAATAGACGGAGCTGGCGTTTGCCAGGGCTGGCGACGGGGGGCTGGCCATCCTCTGCCTTTCCAGCAGCAACTTCTGGATGCGAAACTGGATGCCCTGCTGCTCCGCCTGCAATTCCCCCAGGCGTTGCCGCAGCTGTTCCAACTCGGAATCAAGCCCGTTCATTTCACGCCGACGTCCGTGTCATCTGCCTTGTCCAGGATTTGCTGGACGCCCGAAACCAGCGGCTCCAGTGTGCTGTAGTCCTTGGGTATGTCGCTGCCGAGCCTGTAGGTCGCCACGCCCATCGGCTTGCCGAAGTCGCGGATGGCCAGTTCCACAATACGCCTTTTCGCCTCGCGGCAGAGAATCAGCCCGACACTGGGGTTCTCGTCTGGATGCCGTTCCCTGTCGTCCAGAACAGACAGGTAGTAGTTCAACTGCCCAAGATAAATGGGCTTGAACCTCCCCCGTTTCAGTTCGATGGCGACCAGGCACTTGAGGCCCCTGTGGAAGAACAGGAGATCTATGAATGACTCCTCGTCCTCATCGATGACACGGAAACCGTCGGCAATGTAGCAGAAATCGTGCCCGAGAGACTGGATGAACTTCTTGACCTCCCTGACCAGTGCCTTGTTCAATTCCCGCTCGTCAACATCCTGTTCGGAATCCGCGTCATCGATGTTGATATAGTCCAGCAGATACTCGTCCCTGAAGGCTCGTACAGCCATCGCCGCCTGTCTTGCGTCCGGCAGCGTCAGGGCGAAATTGTTGGGCAACACGCCGTATTTTCGGAAATCGTCCGCCTTTATGTGGGCCTTGAGCGCCTCCACGCTCCAGAACTCAGCCGCGCATCGCCTGATGTAGTACCAGCGTTCTGCCATGTCCTTGCATCCCTCCAGCAAGGAAATATGATGGGTGAAGCCTATCTGCAAAAACGCGGCTATATCTTCGGACGGCAAATCGGCAATTGACGATTGCCGATTTGTGTTATCTTGTATTGTTGCAATCGGCAAGTGCAAAATCTGGCCTTGCTCCAATTCGGCACTTGGCAATTGCCGAATCACACCGGCAGCATTCCACGCCTCGTAGAAGGTCCTCATATACTTGATGCTTCTTGCCGAAAAACCGCGCAGGCCAGGCAGTTCTATCTGGAGCCGTCTGGAAATGGCCTCAATTGCCCCCGTACCCCACTTGTGCTCGCGAGAATTTGCGGAGACGTATGCTCCGATGCCGAAATAGAGCTTCAACTGCTCGGCGTTGGCAAGGCGCGCCGCCATGTAGCGGCTTTGCAGGATGGCCGCCTTGATCTTTTTCACCGCCTCGATGCAATCCAATGTATTCTCGTTCTCTGTCATTGTGATGTTCTCCTGTCAATCAATGCTGTTTCCAATTCTTGAAAGCAATTGGTTGATTTCCTCATCGCTGCACGTGTTTGCGGCCAGCGTCATGGAAAGACTGTCAATCCCTTCGCCGTCCGTGAAGAAGTCTGGTGGATAGGACCATAGAAGCAGGACCACGTCCGCGCCCTTCAGCGGTGCCCTCTGGCATTTCGACTTGCGGAACTCCTCCTCATATACGGCGAACGTCTTCGGATGCTCCACACGCCGCCAGGGAATGGAGAAAGTCCGGCAGTCGTCCGGTTCCTCCTCCACCGCCACGATGTGACGGAACGGGCTTTCCATCAGCGGACGGGCCATGCGCCAGAGTTCGCATCTGGGGTATGCGAAGCGGAACGATATCTTCCTGCTCCCCATGGGAGAAAAACGCGTCCCGAACTGGAGCATCTCCAGTTCATCGAACACCTTGATGACCGAAATCGGCGAGCAATCAAGGCTTTTGGCGACATCGCCGATGGTCGCGCCAGGGGAAAAACGCCCTAGAAGATGGCCAATGACATACATCTGCGCGAAATGTCCAAGTCGTCCGCGCATCTCCGACGGAAGGTCGCCTTTCCTTTCAAGTGTGAGCACCGCCCCCGCGAAAGGCAGGTGCAGATGGCGTCCAGGGCAGACAAACGGAATTCCCAGCTTCATCATGCGCTGCGCGTCGTGGGGGCGGAAATCCCTGCTGGCGTAGAATACAGAGCGTTTGAAGAATTCGGCAAGAGTGTCCATCTGGTGTTTCAGGCGGACGGGTGGAAGGCGGACACCATCCTTTGGGGTCGCCGCAATGCATTGCAGTCCCCTGACGGTGGTGTCGTAGAGGTTGAAAAGGCCTCCTGCCACTGGCGGGATGCGGCTCTCGTCCCAAATCTCCCGCAGCGCCGTGTATGCGCCGTCCCCCAGCACACGCTGCAGGTAGTCGCCTGTAGAACGCCGAAGACTCTCCTCCTTGTCAGTCCTGTTGTCTGCCATTGTCTTTTCCCTTGTTTTTGTCTTTTATTCATAATGTAATACTTGACAAATAATTTTGCAAACTGGCAAATGCCACATGAATTAAAATATATTTTCAGGTGAAAACTGCATTATTCGCTGTTTTTTCTGTGCACCCAGCCTTCCTTTCTTTAATACATGGGGTGAAAGGAGAAGATTTTGTCTTCTTCATCCATTTTTGGCAGGTCTCTGCATTTCTGGAACTTTATGGCACTCCCTAGCGCAAAAATGGCGAATTCAGTCAGTGACAGGAATCGCTACGGGTCACCAGACCACTGCCCTGGCATTATAGACAACAGCAACAACCACAGGAGGAAAGAACAATGAAGACATGACACGGGAACATACGCGGAGATTTCGTGGCTGGCGGCGAGCCAGCCGGAACACGGCGCAGGGCTATGCCCCAGCGCCTCAACTACCAAGGGGATTCAAATGACCCAAAATACTCAGACTACAACTGACAACGAGTCGTCGGGAACGAGGTGTCTCGTCCCCGTCGAGTGTGCCGTGGCATACGGGCAGGCTGGCCTGTCCGTGCTCGCGGCATCGCGGGAGGGGAAACGCCCTCTCGCCCGGGGCTGGAAAAACAACATGACCCATCGGAACACGGAACAGCAGACAAGGGCGGAATGGAAGCGCTACCAGCCAGACGCGCTCTGCATCGTCTGCGGCAAGGTATCTGGCAACCTCGAGGTCATCGACTTCGATAACCACGGCGAGCTTTTCGACAAGTGGAAGGCAGCGGTACCGCAGCAACTATACGACAGGCTGGTCGTCGAACAAAGCCAGTCTGGCGGTTTTCATGTCGCATACCGGTGCAAGGAGGAAGTCAAGAAGGGAGACAAACTGGCCTATGGCGAACGCAACGGCAGACGGACGACGCTCATCGAAACCCGTGCCGAGGGCAACGTCATCCTGTGCGCACCATCAGACGGCTATGTTCTGAAGCAAGGAGACTGGCGCAGACTTCCGCTCATCACTTCTGATGAGCGTGGTGTGCTTCTCTCGGCAGCCAAGGCTATGGATGAATGCCAAGAGGATTCGAAGAATACGCTGG
>JAFTAC010000098.1 GCA_017458805.1 Victivallales bacterium
GGGACGGAGCCCGCGCGTCTCCATGCGCCGCGCTTCTCCATGTGCCGCCGTGTAAGGCGAATATCGTCCTGACAGCGCGCTCCTTCAGAGCGTGCTGGATAATTGAGGGGGTGGGGTGGGCTTTCCCGCTCCACCCTTTTTTCTATTATGTCCCACTGGCAACCATATCTCCCATATAATGCGCTGAACTGCCGATACAACGAAATCGGCACTAAGGGCAAGAACCGCAACCGTTTCGAAGAACAGTTGGCAGACAGCCTACGCAGGGTCTTCGCCGAAATCGGCGGCATGGATTTCCGCTTCGAACACGGACGCATCTTCATCGTGCCCAAGGCGCCCGCAACGGTATTTTCACCTGATGCGCTGGAGGTTGTGCGCAACCGCGCAAAGGCGGTGGCGGGGCTGTCATCCGTCTCGCCTGGATTCCTCCTGAAACCCGACTACCCTGCGCTGAAGGCGGTCATTCTGGAGCATTTCCCGACGCTTTACAAGGCGTTCATGGCGCAGAATCCTCCCCAGGAGCCGACATACGCCACACGCATTCGCCGTGTTGATAAGTCCTTCCCCATGACCGCCACGGAGATGGAGTGCGACATCGCCGACCTCATCCTTGAAGAGCACCCTGACCTCAAACTGGATTTGAAGAACGCGAATCTGCTTATCGAGGCGGAGATGCGCTACCACCACGCCTTTGTCTCCTTCGAGAGGATCGAAGGGCCTGGCGGGCTGCCGTCAGGCAGTGCAGGGCGTGTCCTTGCGCTGCTGTCTGGCGGCATCGACTCCCCCGTGGCATGCTACCAGATGATGCGGCGCGGCTGCACCGTGGATTTCGTCACCTTCAACAGCGAGCCCTACACGCCTCCCGCTTACCTCACGAAGGTCATCGGCATCGCCCGCAAGCTCAACGAATACCAGAAGCGCGGCAAGCTCTACGCCGTCAACATCCTGGATGCCCAGAAGGAGATACGGGACAAGTGCCGTTCCAAGCACCGCACCGTGCTCTATAGGCGCTTTATGATGCGCGTCGCCTCCTTCCTCGCCAAGACCTTCGGCCACAAAGCACTCGTCACAGGCGACAACCTTGGCCAGGTCGCCAGCCAGACGCTGGAGAACATGGGTGTCATCTCCGCCGCCATCCCCGACATGATTCTGCGTCCCCTCCTCACCTTCGAGAAGCTGGAGACGATGCAGATTGCACGCAACATCGGCACCTACGACCTCTCCATCGAGGAGGTACCAGACAGCTGCACCGTTTTCGCCCCCGACGACCCGACCACAGCCGCCACTCTGGAAAATGTCCTGGAGGACGAGGCCCTGCTGGACATCCCCGCACTCCTGAAAACCGCCATTGCCAAGACGGACATCATCAACCCGAACACAGCCTCACAGCACAGGCTTGAGTTCAGCAAATAGAGTTTATCATGCCACAACAGGAAATCGAGAAAATGATTGAGGAGATGGCCACGCTGCTGACCACCATCCAAAGCAAGGAGGAGTTCGCCCTGCTGCTTGACGGCATCCTGACACCCGCCGAAGTCGAATCCATCCATCTCCGCTGGCAACTTCTCAAATTGCTCAAATCGGGCGTCACCCAGCGCGATATCCAATCACGTCTCGGCATCTGCCTCGGCAAAATCTCCCGTGGCTCCCGCATGCTCAAATATGGCAAGGAGGGCTTCACGGAACTCGTGGATAAATTGATAGGGGGGCAGCAGCCATGACACAAACAGGAAGACTACTATTCGGCGCCAGCGAAAACAGTGCGGACATGCTCTATCTGACTGGCTTCTCGGCCCCTGACCCGTTTCTGTGGCTGGAGGTCAACGGGCGTCAAATCATCATCATCAACTCCATGGAGCAGGAGCGAGCCCGCAAGCAGTGCAGGCAGGGCATCGAGGTCTATACCCCTGCGCAGGCTGCAAAAGCATGGGGGCTTGGCAAGGCAAAATGCAGCTACAGCAACCTTGTCGCCGCCATTGCCCGCAAGGAAAAGTGCTGGAACTGGGTTGTCAACAACGACATCCCGTACTTCTTCATCGATAAACTCTGGAACACAAAGCTATCTGTGCAGTCGAGCCGTTTCGCAAATACAGGCGAAGCTCTCTGCATCATCCCAAACGATAACTTCGCCCCCGAGCGCGAACGCAAAAGCGCAGAGGAAATCGAGCATGTCCGCCAGTCGGAGCGCATCGCAGAGGCGGGGCTATACCGTGGTCTCCAGCTCATTCGCGAGGCAAAGGTCGATGCGAAAGGCTACCTCAAATGGAATGGGGAGGTGCTGACGGCGGAGATGCTGCAAGGCGAGGTCAATGCGGAAATCGCGCGCAACAACGGCTCCGCCACAGGCACCATCACCGCGCCTGGCGTACAGGGGGCTGACCCGCATTTGACAGGAAGCGGCCCTGTACGCGCTGGAGAGCCAATCGTCTTCGACATCTTTCCGCGCTCGGATACCACAGGCTACTTCGGCGACCTCACACGCACAGTCGTCAAGGGAAAAGCACCTGACATCGTGAAGAAGGCGTTCACGGCTGTCTATGACGCGCAGCGCAAGGCAATCGAGATGCTGAAGCCTGGCATCGCCGCAAAAAACGTACACAACAAGGCCAGCGAGGTGATGGCCTCGTATGGTTTCAAGACCGACAACAAGGCAGCCAAGCCATACGGCTTCATCCACTCCCTCGGACACGGCGTCGGCCTGGAAATCCACGAAAAACCATCGCTAAGCGCAGGGTCCGCAACAATTTTACAACCAGGGCACATTGTAACTGTGGAACCTGGATTATATTATCCTGAATGGGGAGGCATCCGCATAGAGGATACCCTCGCCATCACCGAAGAGGGCTCTGACGACCTCGCCGTCGCCAAGGTCTTCCTGGAAATCGAATAACACCAACACCCAATCATCAGAAGCAGTATGAGCAGCAACGACATCACCACGAAAATATCTTCCATGTCCCCTGAGTCTCTTCTGGCCAACATGCAGACTTGGCTGAAGGAACCACGGTCCCAGGAGAGGCCCGATTTCGTCGGCTGGCTGGAAGACCTCACGAAGAACGACCTGGGCGTCATGTCCCCAGAGGAGTTCGCCACCCTGCGTGTCGCCCTCTTCTGGGTTGCACGCCAGAAGACCAAGAAGCCCTTAGGTAACATTTGCCAGCTCATGACCCACAAGTCCTTCAACGAACATGTCGAGATGACGGACTGGACAATCGTCAACCTCCACCGCATCCTCGGCAGCATTGCAGGCCCCAATGACACCAACAAGCTGGCCGACCTCGCCTGCAACGATGACATCCCCATCGAAATCAACGAGCAGGCTCTGCTCGCCATCCACTTCATGTGGATTGAAAAGAAACTGCTGGACCAGGATGTCATCGAGCTCTACCGCAAGATCATCAACAAGAAGCTGGCGGGTGGACGTCTCAAAGAGCGGATGGCATTGGCCCTGGTTCTCAACTCCGCCGTCGTCGGCGGGCAAGAACTCCGCAAGGAAATCACCGCCCTGCTTGACTCTGGCAAACTAGGCGACAACTCCGCCATGGCAGCCCAGGCCATCCAGTCCATCTTTATGGATACCAAGCGTTTCCGCGAAATCTACGTCAAGCAGCACAAAGGCTTCTTCGACAACCCCGAAGACGAAATCCCGCACATCCACGAGCCCGTCATCGAAGAGACGCCCCAAATGCCTGGCAAGGGCACGCCCATCGTTCGCACCACCCCCAAAATCGGGCGCAACGACCCGTGCCCCTGCGGCTCGGGCAAAAAATACAAGAAGTGCTGCGGCAAAAATGCGTAGCAGCCTCCCCTGTGCGCGGTGCAACATCGTGACAACTGCGTGATGATGTGCGAGCTCCGCCTCGCACAAATACCACTAACCACTAACCACTAACCACTAACCACTAACCACTAACCACTAACCACTAACCACTAACCACTAACCACTAACCACTAACCACTAACCACTAACCACTAACCACTAACCACTAACCACTAACCACTAACCACTAAC
>JAFTAC010000099.1 GCA_017458805.1 Victivallales bacterium
AAGGTCGAGCGCTGCGCCCTCCAGAACGCCGCCTCCGTGGCTGGCCTGCTGCTGACTACCGAGTGCATGATCTGCGACATCCCCGAAGAGAAGAAAGAAGCCCCTGCAGCCCCTGGCGGCATGGGCGGAATGGACGGGATGATGTAATCTCGTAGCATGTAGCTGCGCGGGCTCTGCCCCGTGCAGCAAGCATGTAGCTGCGCGGGCTCTGCCCCGTGCAGCAAGCATGGAGATGCGCGGGCTCTGCCCCGTGCAGCAAGCATGGAGATGCGCGAGCTCTGCCCCGCGCAATTATAATAGCCCCCACTGGTTTCATACTGGTGGGGGGCTTTTTTTGATATTTATGCTTGACAGAAGGGTGTTTAAGTGTATAATATAAGTATGCACTTTAAAGGAGTATTGTTTTATGGAAGCAAGTGTTCTTGATCTCAGAAAGAAAATGCATGATGTGATGTCGGCAATAGACCGTAGGGAGCATGTTACATTGACCTACCGCGGACGTCGTCGTGCCATTATCGTTCCTTTGACCGAAGTTAAAAGCAATAAGATAAAGGTTGCCGATTTCCCTGCCTTTGGAATGTGGGCCGATCGTGCTGACATGACCGATCCTGTTGCCTATGTGGAGCAAATCCGTAAACCAAGGAGTTTCTAATGCTTTTTGACACAGATGTTCTGATTTGGGCTCTTCGCGGCTCAGAGAAGGCTGCTAGAGAGATTGATGAGGACACAAGTCGCTTCATTTCTGCTGTCAACTATATGGAGTTGATGCAGGGAGCGCGAGACAAGCGTGAACAATCGCTAATAAAACAGTTCTTGAATGGGCTTGGTTTTGTTGTTTTGCCTATAACAGAAGCAGTTTCCCATCGAGCCACGATATTCATTGAAGAGTATGCATTGAAGTCAGGAATGCAACTTGCTGATGCACTTGTGTTTGCAACTGCGTGTGAAAACTCCATCGCATTGTGCAGTGCAAACAAGAAGCATTTTGGATGTATTGCCTCATTGGAAACCAAGGTGTTTATGCCAGATAATTAATATCAATATCTACTTGTATTGTAATTACCATATTAGGATAATCAAATGAACGACACAGACTACAAGGACTGGCGGCCCGTCATCGCGAAGGTGACGTTTCTGGTGTTGACGGTGGCATTGGTGCTGACAGTGGTGTACATGCTACGCAATGTCCTGCACGCCATTATATTGGGAGTGCGGTTTGCCATCATGCTGATGCCGTTGCACGAGCGGATTGTCAAGAAGATGCGGCAGTTTTTGAACTATGCCTACGGGCGTAGCCGCAAGCAGTGCCACTATCGCCAGGTGAGGCCTGCGGAATATGAGAAAAGACTATCTTGGCGCAGCCGTCTGTACGCCTCCATCGTTTCCATTATTCTGGTGTTTTTTGTCATCGTGGTGCCGTTGTCGGCATTTATGACCAGTGTGGTCAAGCAAGGAATCACGGCGATTCCTAAGACAGCGGAGTGGGTGCAGAACGATATGCCCCGCAAGAGCATGGAACTCTATGAGAAGTACCGCAACACCTATCTGATTCGACAGTTGCGTTCCCTAACGGAGAAGATGGTCAATTCCTTTGGGGGAGAACCCGCGCGGATACTTGCAGATATGAAGAGACATGTCCATGATGCACTGGGACAAAATGACGCACCAGATTTGAAACTTTCTGATAAAAAAGAAGTTATGGTAAATGATGAGTTGTCGCAGGAAGCACCAGGGGATGGGGCAGATGCCAACCATACGGTTTCGCTGGGAGCTGACGTAAAGAAACCAGAGGCTGCAGCGTCTGCGGGGGTCTCTGAGGCAAATGAAACCGTTGTTGCAGATGGCACCGATGCAAAGACGGACGAGGAGAGCGGGGTGCTCGCGCCTGATTTGTCTAGCATCATCGCGGAGGTTACGCTGGTCGTTTTGCATTATCTGCGCAGCATTTTGAAGGGGATGCTCTCCAAAATCGGGTTTGCCATATTCAATTTCTTCATCATGCTATTTGTGATGTTCCATATCTTTCTGGACGGCAAGAGAATCTGGGAGTATTTGCTAAAGATATCGCCCTTTAGCGAAAGCGACCAGAACCGCATCGTGGGGAGCATCAAGAACGTGACGGGAGCCATCTTCTACAGCATTTTCGGGACTGCGCTCATCCAGGGGGGGCTTTCCATGATCGCCTTCCGCATTGTCGGGGTGCCTGCGCTTTTCTGGGGGACGCTGCTGGGTATGTGCTCCATCATCCCCTTTGTCGGAACTGGACTCATCTGGGTGCCTGTGACCGTCTATCTTTTCATGGCTGGCTATACGGGGCAGGGCGTATTCATTCTGCTTTTCTGCGGCTGTTTTGTCGCCAATATCGACAGCATCATCCGTCCACTCTTGATGAAGCAGGGCGGTAAGACAGGCATGTCCTACATGGTGCTATTCTTCTCGATTCTCGGCGGCCTCCAGACCTTCGGGCTTATCGGCATCATCTACGGCCCCATCATCGTAGGCCTGTGCAGTATTTGCCTGTTCATTTTCAGCACCCAGGTGAAGTCAAAAGCGTAGCAGAGTTGTATCTTGCCTATACCCCGTGCCTAACCTGTCCTGTGCCCAGCGCTTTAGCGTCGGGGAGGGCTGAACTAAAGCGTGGCGCACTTAGCCAGGAAAGCGGTGCCCCTGATGGCGTCCTCTGGACCCAGGAAGGATTCGACCGAGAGCCAGCCTTGGTAGTTGTCCGCCTTCAAAAGTGCCACGCAGTCGGCGATATTGGCGTTGCCTTCGCCAAAGGGGGCGGCAACATAGCATTTGCCTGCCAGCGATTTCTGCGGTTTCTCCACGGCATCGGGGGCGACTTCCTTTTTCTCCTTCACGTGGACATGGAAGATGCGGTCCTTGACGCGGGGATAGATGTCTCTTGGATTGTCGTCAGCAATGAGGAAGTTGCCTGTATCAAAGGCAAGTCCTGCCTTGGGCGCGTATGAGAGGGCTTCCAGGCAAGTGTCTGCTGCGCAGACGAAGTCTGGCCTGGGGTCGAAATCCTCCGTGCAGATTTTGACGTTGAAGCTGGCAGCGTACTCTGAGAGTTCGTTCATCATCTCGCCAAAGATCTTGCGTCCTTCAGGGTAGGGCATGCCTTCTGCTGGTTTGGAGTTATAGAACATGGCGACGCCGCAGTCAAGTGTTTCGCGGCAGAAGGCGATTTGCGTCTTGGCGCGTGCCGAGATGTCGGAGTATTCCTCCCTGCTTGAGTAGATGAGGTTGATGCCGATGTCATAGCACGCCTGCTGAATGCCAAGTGACTTCACCGTATCGCAGAGACACTTCCACGAGGCGGGAGCCTTCGTCTCCCAGCCGAACATCGTCTCGATGCCAGTTGCGCCTGCAGCTTGGATTTTCTGCAGAAAATCGGCGATGTTCTTGTCGTCGGCGGCAAAGAGGTTATGGAAGGGGAAGGTCATGACGGATATCTTCATACGTCTAGTCTCCTTGAAAGCGTTATGGAGTAACAAAAAGGGGCTGTTGCAAAACTGTAGTCAGGGTCTTTGACCCTGTATAAAGATTCATCTTTTTCCGCGTGCTTTAGCACGCGGAAAAAGATGTTTTCATGAAGTTTTGCAACAGCCCTATGACATCGGCTGTCAGGCAGCGCGTCAGAACTGCGCCCCCTGGGTGCGGAGGTTGTTGTCGAGTTCGATGAGGATGAGCTGGCAGGATTCCTTGTCGCCAGTCGAGCCGATTTTCATCTTGATTTTGACGGTGTCGTCTTTGCGCTCCTCCAGGTCGATTTTCAGCGGGATGTTGTTGACGTCCTTGTAGAGGTAGGTGCAGGTGGTGATGCTGTTGGAGCGGTGGACCTCGATGAGTTTGGACTTGGCGCAGGTTTCACGCACGGCCTTGTCCATCATGCGGAGGCTGCATGGAAAAACGGCACTGTAGGTGCCGAGAAAATACCGTTCCTGGCTGGCACCAGCAGGCTGCTTCTGCGCAGTGCTCCTGCAAGAGCAGAAAACGGCTACGCATGTCATCATCACGATTAAGGAGAGAGCTTTTTTCATTTTTACTTGTTTCCTTTATGTTGAAGTGAATACTAATATGACCTATATAAATAATATGGCATAGTTTTCGGAAAATCCAAATGACAAAGCGTAAAATTCTGTTTTCAACGCAATAACCTTGTTGAATTAGGAATCCGAGTTTGGCAAGCCCAAGGCTTCTACTGTGAAATTACCTTGTGCTGAAGTGCCTCAGATAGCCTTCAGGGATGCCTGTCTGCGCGATGATGCTGGCGCAGGCTGTGGCGTCTTCCAGAGCGTTGTGATGGCGGAAGACGATGCCGAAGCGCTCCGCCATGGCATCCAGCGTGTGGGAGGGCATTTCGGGGAAGAGGTGGCGGCTGATGACGACGCTGTCGGCGTAGTCGAACGACACGGGGGGCAATTCATAAAGTTCCAGAACGCTCCGCAGATGCCCCAGGTCAAAAGGGGCGTTGTGGATGATGACGCAGTCAACGGAGGTGAGCATCTGTTCAAGCTCTGGCCAGATGCAGGCGAACTCTGCGCAGTTGCAGACATCCCAGTAGCGCAGCCCGTGGATTTCCGTGAAATCGGGGCGCATCCAGCGGTAACCCTTGTGGGGGCAGATGAGCCATTCGCGGCTCTCTGTCACGACACCGTCCTCCAGAATCGCACAGCCTGCGGCGCAGATGCTTCCGCTTCTAGTGTTTGCCGTCTCAAAATCCAGTCCTGCAAGTCTCATGGTTCTGTTCTCCTTTTGGTTTGGGGTAAATAACTTGCCGACTGATGAAAAAGCAAATTCCGTGCCAAAAGATAAAATTTAATCATTCTGCATATAATATATAATATTATGTTATAAAACTAGAAATACAAATAAAAATGTATCAAAAGAAAAAGTTAATGGTAAAAATATGAACATCTGGTTGAATATATCATCAATGACCTAAGATTGAGTTGTCATAGTACTTAATTCTTTTAAATCGAAGAACATGGGAATGGTGTCGCGTTCTTTAGCATCTTCAGGCTTCTCCTGGTTCTTTCTTTGAAGAATCTTTCGATGCGTTTTGAGCTTCTTGCTGCAAAATAGCGTCAATCTTTTTCCAATTTATCCTTCGTTTAGGAAGTGGATGATATTTGCAGGATTTCATTAGACGGTCAAAGCGTGCAGCAGAGCGTCCGAGTAAAACAGGTGTCGATTCAATAGGTCTTGACATAATAAGCCTCCTTAAGTTGAGTCTTGTCCTTTAATATATTCGAAATATGATGAAAAGCAAATCCAATTTTGCTTTTTTTATTGCCTAATATGTGGAATAAAGTTTCGTCATTTGACAATAAAAGCAGGTCTTGAAGAGAAACACCACACTAGCTCTTCACACTTCAGGCGGCAGGGAGAGGCCGCCAGCAGTGGTGAGTTCGTAGGCGTGGCAGATGGCCATGGAGAGTGCGTCGGTGGAGTCCAGTGCAAGTGCGTCGGTTTTGATGCCGAGGTAGTTGGCCACCATGATGGCAACCTGCTCCTTGCTGGCGTTGCCGTTGCCGCAGACTGCCTGCTTGATGCGACGCGGCGCATACTCATAGACGGGGATATTGTTTTCCGCCAGTACGGAAATGACGGCTCCGCGCGCCGAGCCCAATATCATGGCCGTGCGCACGTTCGCGAAATAGAATGCACCTTCCAGAACCGCGATGTCAGGGTGGTAGAGCTGGATGATTTCCCGAATGCCGCCAGCCAGGCAGCGCAGGCATCCGCTGACCTTGTCCTGCGGCGGATTTTTAATGACACCGCAATCAACGGCTTTCATGTTGTTGCCGCGAACATCAATCATGCCCCACCCCGTGCAGCGAAGGGCCGTATCCACCCCTAAAATGCGTCGTTGTACGGCGGGATCGATAGGGACTGTGTTAGACTGCGTGGCTACTGTCCCCGCAGTATGGACGCTTGCAGAAGCAGCTCCTTTTGCACGCTTTATCCACTCTTCAAGCTGCTGTTGGGATTTGAATCGCATTATTCAAGCTCCTCGATAAGTGGGGTGCCCGTGAGCTTGTCAACATTCAACTCATAATGGACTTTTCCCACGTAGAAGCGTATGGGCTGTCCAGCCGCCTGTCCATCCTCGAAGAAAGCGAACGAGATGGGCTCTAATGGGTCGAGGCCCGTCTCTTCGGGAAGCCATTCTATGGCGTCGGGGAATGGGAAGGAGTTGTTCTGCGAGACAATCATGGATTGCTGCTGCTCCACCTCCTCGTTTTTCGGAACGCTTGGCTGCCAGCCCTTGATGCTGTCAAGCGAGTTGCTTATCTCTTGAATCGTGAACTGGGAGTTGTCCATATCGAGCAGCAGTTCGAGGGGCTTGCCGTTTGCTCGTGCGCGAAGGCTGGCCTCCGTGAAGGCGTTGCGGATGGAGGTCAGCGCACCCTCGCGGCTGATCCGCTGGGGGATTTTTGACAGCCGAGGAAGTGCCAGCACGCTCACGAACAGCAAGATGGCGGCGACCACCATCATCTCGAAAAACGTGAATGGGCGTTTCCTCTGCATCGGCGTCACACGTCAAAAAGCATTAGTTCCAGCAGGAGATGTCTTCGTTGATGCCAGTGCCGCCCGAGGTCTTGTCGGCACCATAGCTGATGATGTCGAACGCCATGTTGTCGGCTCCGGGGACGGTGAATTCGAAGTCGTTGTCCCAGCCGTCCTTGGGCAGGGTTTTGGCATCCAAGTAGGGGCCGTTCCACTTGTCGTTGCCTGGGTTCGTAATAAGGTCCTGGAGGGTGTTCGGGTAGGAGGAGGTGTCCTTGTAGAAGTCATAGACGGCGTTCTTCAGGTTGACAAGCTGGATTTTGGTGCTCTTCTGCTTCGCCTTGTCCAGATTGCCCATAATGTTCGGGCCAACCAGTGCTGCGATCATGCCGATGATGACAATCACAATCATGATTTCAATCAGCGTGAAGGGATTGTAACGACGTCTCTGTGTTCTTTCTTTTTTCATGTGAGGTCTCTTTATGGGTTATTCTTTTTCGCGCAAGGCGGAGCTTGCGCTTCTTCATGCTGCGCTTACGCGCGGGCCAGAGTTTGCTTCCGTGGAGATGCGCGGGCTCCGTCCCGCGCTTTGGGGGCTTTAGCCAGCTGCGCTCTGCATATCCATGATGGCGAGGAACATGAGGAGCACGATGGTGCCGACGGATAGGCCTAGGCAGACGATGACGATGGGCTCGAAGAGGCTGAGGAGGCGCTTGATGGTGCGCTTCATGTCAGTCTCGTAGCGTTCCGCGATGCGCTCCAGCATGCTTTCCACGTTGCCCGTCTCCTCGCCGACGGCGATGAGCTTGACCATCAGGGAGGGGATGTATTCGCTTTGGGCAAAGGCTGAGGAAAGGCGCTGGCCCTGCCGCAAGTCCCCAGACAGGCCGATGATGGACTGGCTGATGGCGTGATTCTGCACGACACGGTTTGCGATGGAGACGGTGTTCAGCAGGTGGACGCCGCTGCGCATGAGAATCGCCATGGTTCTGCACAGGCGTGCGATGTTGGAGTAGAGCACCAGCTTGCCCATCAGCGGAACCTTGATAATGAAGTTGTCATAGGTGCGCCCCAGGGCAGTACCTGGCTTGCGTATCTGCGATACAAGGTAGATGAACGCGGCGACAAGGACAAGCCCAACCCACCAGTAGGAATGGAGGGCATTGCCCAGGCCAATCAGGATGTCCGTCGAGACGGACTTGATGCCCGCGCCCGTAAGGGCCGTGGCGAAACGCGGTACGATGACGCCCAAGATGAAGACCAGCATCAGCACGCCTGCAACCGCGATGAAGGCGGGGTAGATGGCGGCTGACACGATGAAGGACTTGAGTTCCTCTGATTCGGAGAGGAAGCGGCGGAGTTCGCCCATGACCTGCGGCAGGGCACCAGCCTCTTCGCCCGCTTCGACAACGCCTACGTAGATTTGCGGGAAGAGCGTGCCACGCTCGCGTATCAGGTCGGAGAGCTTGCGGCCCTCGTGGAGTCCGCGCCGTAGTTCGGTTGCCACAGTGGACATGGTCTTGTTGTCCTGGTCATCGGCGATGATGCCGAGGGAACGTTCCAGCGGGATGTTTGCTTCCAGCAGGGGCACCAGGCGGTCTGTGAACTCGACCACGTTGAACTTCTTCTGCATCAGCCGTCCGTCCGACGCACCGCCCTGTGCATCGCCGAGGTACTCAAGCGGGATGAGCCCGCGGCGCTGGATGCGCCGCGCGGCGTCCTGCTGGGAGTCGCCCTCGAACTGCTGGACGCTGACCGTGCCGTCGGCGTCGCTGACTTTGTAACGGAATAATGGCATATAGGGTTATTCTTCTGATTCCTGGTGGCGTGGCGGGACGGTTCTTGCCGTCCTGGCGAAGAGCGTCAAGGGGCGCATCATGATTGGGATGTCATCGACGACGACTTTGATGCTGTAGCGACCAGGCTGTGGGAAGGTGACCGCCTTCATTGTCACGACGACATCCACCACGTCCTGGGGGGATTTGGCGGCGATGCCGCAGTTGACGCTGAAGACCGTCTTGCGGTCTTCAACATGCTCGCAGACAAGGGTGCAGGGGAAGTCGCTGACACAGCCTGTCATGGAGACGAGGATATTGAGGGATGGCACGGTGTAGGGGAAGGAGTCGGCGTAGATTTGGGAGAAGATGCCAATCATGCTCTTCTTGCGCGTGCGTATGTCTTCGATGATGTTGTCGCAGAGGATAAGTGCCAGGCCGATGGGGAGTTCGCTATACGTCATAGGGGTGTCGAAATAAGGGTGTCGTGTGTTTCTCTACCATTAAGTTATTCTAAAAACGCAAAAAAGCAAATAATCGTGTGTGTTTTCGTGTATTTTTCTTACAACCGACGGGGGGCTGACGCCCCCCGAACCCCCTGACACAGGGCAGAGGGGCTGCGCCCC
>JAFTAC010000100.1 GCA_017458805.1 Victivallales bacterium
CTAACCACTAACCACTAACCACTAACCACTCCCCAGGTCATAACTGCCTCGGGCAAAGCCCCCTCCGTGTCTGTCTCTGTCACAGGGAACATCGCCTTCATGTCTTCGGGGGCGTTTGGTGTGATGAAGGCGTGCGCCGCCCAGTTTAGCATGTCAAGGTCATTGTAGTCGTTGCCGATGGCGTAGGTGTTCTCCTGCGGGATGTTGCAGTATTGTGCCAGCCATTTGGCAGCGTTCGCCTTTCCCGCATTGGGGTTGAAAATCTCCAGCCAGACGCTGTGGTTGTCCATCGGCGAGGTTGCCCGCACAACCGTGTACCCCTCTAGCGCAGCGCGAATACGCTCAATGCGCTCAGCATCAGGCGGCAACACGGCAATGAGCTGGCTTGAAGGCTGATACTCATAGCCATGCGGTTCAAAGGGCTCGCACAGTCCCTTGTAGGCGTTGCAGCGCGTCCAAAAGTCCGTGCCGTCGGTCTCCCGCTTGTCAAACTTGTAATAGACAAACCGATGGTTTTCAGGGACGGGTCCCTGTATCATGAAATCCTCCTGAAACCCCAGAAGGCACTCCGCCGCATAGCGCACCTGCTCGGCGGTCAGCTCATTTTTGCACACAATCTCCTGCGTGCCCCACTTCAGGACTCCCACACCCGTGGAGAAAAGCCAGTAGGAAAGCGGCATCCCTGGCCGCAGGATGTTCCGTCCTGCATACAGGCTCCGCCCGCTGGCTATCGCCACAATATCCCCCTGCCCCACAAGGCGTTCCATCGTGGATAGCGTCTCGGGGGAAAGCGGGTGTCCAGGGCGTATCAGCGTCCCGTCCAAATCACATAGAAACAGTCGAGTCATGGTTGTGTGCGCCGCGCAAAAAGCGCGGCACAGAACAGGTTCCCTACCGAAGGTCACCTAAAGAATGGCCGCACTCCTTCAGGATGTCCTCGCAAAGGATCTTCTTGCCCTTTGCGCGGCCAGAACGGAGCATGGCCTCCGTCAGCAGGGAGACGCGGCTGCCGAAGATGAAGGGGACACGGTTGATTTTCACCTTCTTGCGGATGAGCTTGACAAAGTTGTCGCAGGGTGAAATCGGATAGCCTTTCGGGCGTGACAGCGGTATCTCCGTGTATTCCTTCGTGGCAACGTCCTGCATGATGAGCTTGTCGCCGTTGAAGAAGAGATTGCCCTTGGTACCGCAGATGCGCACGTCATCGACAAAGCCGCCAGGGATGTCGCTCAGGATGACAAAGCGCCCCGTGATACCGTTGGTCAGCTCCACGTTGAACATGCCGTTGTACTCACCCTGCTTCTGCTCCCCCCTGTAGAAGGAGTCCGTGTAGCCCTGGGCAGAGACGGGCAGTTCATTGAGCATCCACAGGATGATGTCCTGATAGTGGCTTCCTGAATCGTTGATCTGGCCGCCGCAGCAGAACTTCGGGACGCCGCGCCAGGTCCTGCCAATCCAGTCCTGCGCCATATAGACAAAGAAGTTGGTGACCTTGCCGATGGTTCCCTTTTCGATGAGCTCCTTCGCCTTCATCCACTTCAATTCATAATGCCGCTGGTAGTGGACGATGCCGATGAGCTTCTTCGCCTCAACCTGCTCCGTCACCTCCAGCGCGTTCGCAGCCCCGCAGACCATCGGTTTCTCAATGAGAATCGAGAGGTTCTTCTTGATGGCGTATTGCACATGGGGCAGATGCAGGGAGTGCGGCGTGAAGATGCCAACGGCATCCAGCTGGTTCTCGTCTATCATCCGCTTGAAGTCCTGCTCGCCCGTGTAATGCGCAAAGTCATTGTAGCCAAGCACCTTTTCGAGGTTGTCCAAACGTGTGGGATCCACGTCAACCGCCGCAACAACCTTCACGCCCAGCTCGTGCTTCGCCAGCTGGTTGATTCTGTTCGTGCCAGCGCTACCACAACCAATCGCACCAAATCGAATCATCTTTTCCATTGTCTTTCTCCTATTTTTTTCGCGGCGCTAAAGCCCCGCGCACAGAACAGA
The DNA here is from genome assembly GCA_017458805.1 of Victivallales bacterium. Lineage (GTDB taxonomy): Bacteria > Verrucomicrobiota > Lentisphaeria > Oligosphaerales > Oligosphaeraceae > RGIG3456. The sequence goes on from JAFTAC010000100.1 coordinate 1,999, forward strand.
TGCCCCGCACGCTCTAAAGGAGCGCGCGGTCAGGACGACGAGCCACACGCCTGGGGTTCCAGGGCTCTAGCGCTGGGAGCTGGCCTTCTCCCAGGCAATCACATCCTTGAGGATGTCGTCCAGGGAACGGGTGGGCTTGTAGCCGATGAGGCGGTTGGCCTTGTCGAGGCATGGGACGCGCCGTTGCATGTCCTCAAAGCCCTCGCCGTAGGCCTGGCTATAGGGTATCAGCTCGATTTTCGAGGAGGTTCCCGTCAGTTTCACAATCCGCTCCGCCAGTTGCATGATGCTGATTTCCTGGTTGTTGCCGATATTGATGACTTGGCCGCGAGCTTCGCGGCAGTTCATAATCTTCCAAAGGGCGTCCACCACGTCGGAGACATGCGTGAAACAGCGCGTCTGCGTGCCGTCGCCAAAGACGGTCAGCGGCTTCCCCTGCAACGCCTGGCGGACGAGGCGCGGAATGACCATCCCGTACTGGCCCGTCTGGCGCGGCCCCACCGTGTTGAAGAGACGGCAGATGACGATGGGGAGGCGCGTCTCAATCCAGTGCGCCAGCGCGAGGAATTCATCCAGTGCCTTGGCGCATGCATAGCTCCAGCGGCGGCGGCAGGTCGCGCCCATCACGGTGTCGTCGTCCTCGCAGAAGGGCACCTTGATGCCCTTGCCATAGACCTCGGAGGTGGAGGTCAGCAGGAAGGGACGGCGATAGCGCGCACACGCCTTCAGCACGATTTCCGTGCCACCGACGATGCTTTCGATGGTGTGGATGGGCTTGTCGATGATAAGCTGCACCCCCACCGCCGATGCCAGGTGAAACACCAGGTCGCACTGGCTGACGCACTCGTTGACAATCGCTTCGTTGTTTACGCTGTCAACCAGCAGCCTGAAGCGCTTGCCATCATCTATCTCCTCGATGTTGGCGTAGCACCCCGTGGATAGGTCGTCCAGCACCAGCACCTCGTGGCCAAGCCCCAAGAGCATCCTGCTCAAGTGCGAGCCAATGAAGCCCGCTCCACCTGTTATTAGCACTTTCATGTTCGGTCTCCGATGAATATTCTTGCCACCGCGCGGTTCCAACAGTGGTTTTATGTTCGCTTCCCGTGGGTTTCGCTGCGCCGCTATCGCGGCTTCGCTTCACCCACGGCTATATTCCTATCGCCGCTAACGCGGCTCTAAGTTCTGCTTCTTCTGGTACTCCTTGCTCAGCTCAAAGAGCTTTTTGAAGAGTTCCTGTGCGTATGGAGCCAGCTCCTCGCCAGCGGCTGTGGAAATGCGGTCCAGCACCTCCTGTTCGCGCCCCGTGTTCAGAATGGGCAGATTGTGCTCCCGCTTGTACGCCGCAATATCCACAACGATCCCCATGCGCTGTTTGAACAGGGCAACAATCTGGTTGTCAATGATGTCAATCGTCTCTCTGCATTGCTTTAAATCCATGTGTCTCCCCTATTTCGCCTCCACGGCAATGACGAATGGCTCTGGGCGGAACGCCGCCAGTTGCTTGCGCAGTGCCTCGATTTCCTGCTGCTTCTCCGCCATCACAGGGCGCAGTTCCTTGTAAGTCTTCACCTGATATTGGAAATAGGTGTAGTTGCTTGTATTCGCCTTCTCCTCCAGCCACTTGTCCAGCACCTGGAAGCACTCCTCCATATTGTCGAGATTGCCCTTTCGGTTGAGGATGACGGTGTTCATGTAGGGCACCGACCGCACCAGACGCGCGGCATTGTGGAGTTTCTGCTTAACCACAGCGGCCTCCCGCGCCTTCTTCTGGCTGGGTGTCGCCAAAATGGCGATGTTCACCCCCTTGGCCAGCTCCTCGGCGGTGGCCGTGGCGATTTCAACGCCGTCCGCCTTCAAGACATAGCTTCCCTGCGGAAGCCCCTTGACGCGGATAATCTCCCGATTCAGCTTCTCCGTTATCGGATAGAGCATCTCAACGGTCTTGTAATCGGGCGTGACAGGAAACGGCAGCGCATTGGGAGCGTATTTGAACGAGAAGCCCTTTGCGGTTGATTCGGGCACGGTGGCATCGCTTGTTCTGGCGTTTCTGCTCACAATATCAATGCGATTCATGATGGCAGGCTCTTTGGAGGTCACGTCGATATCCACCTCCGCCACCATACCATCCTCGCCAGCTGCCTCTAGAATCAGAGCCGCCACCAGCAAATGCCCCGCCCCCTGCGGGTGAACCCTGTCCTGCCCGCACAGATGCAGTTCGGGGTGCGCTTTCAATTGCTCCGTATAGGGCTTATGCAGCTCCACCAGACCCAGGTTCTTTTCGGCTGCCAGTTGGCGCACAATCTCCGCGCAGTTTGCCAAGCCTGGCTCGTTGGCAGCCACCTTGTTATCCGCCTTGACCTCGCCATACTGGTCGTAGGCGGTGGGGGTCATCAGCACCAGCTTCTTCCCCTCCTTCAGAATCATCTCCGCCAGGCGCTTCTGGTTGTTGGCGTAGTTCGTCAGGTTGTTCTGACGCTTCTTCTGCTCCTCCTCGGTGGGTTCCGCCGTCTTGTAGAAGCTAATCCCCACGTCGTTCATACCAAACATGACAAAGACGCGGTCGGGGTTCATTGGCAGCACCTCGTAGCCCCAGCGCTTGCAACCTCCAGCCGCCGTGTCGCCGCTGATGCCCGCGTTCAACATCACCATCCCCGACCCTGGGTAGCGCAAATCCTCAAACATCTGGATGTGAAAGATATAGCCACCCCCATGGGTGATGCTGTCCCCGAAAAACACAACACGCTCGCCTGGAGCAAAACACACAGGCGTCTCGGCTAGCAACATGACCCCGCATAAAAGGGCAAATAACAACAGCAGTTTTTTCATTCTTTACACTCCATTTAGAAATGTGAGCAACGCACGTCGCTGGTGCGCCAAGCCCCCAGGTACGCCTGCTAGGCTCGCGCCAACTTCGTCCTGACCGCACGCTCCTTCAGAGCGTGCGGGAACAGATTACAGAGACTCCGTCGGGAATCACGGCAATCCGCGCCTGCGCGCCCACGATTCCCCTGGCGATGGCAAGAGCCTCATCCAGCGTGGAAGCGGGCGTCAGGTGCATGGCACGTATCATATCGTGGCTGAAATGCGTGGTGACAACGATGACCGTGTGGTGCTCCATAATCCGTGCGAGAATCTGGAACTGCCACTGGTCCGCCTCGGTGCGGTTGCGCGGCACCGCCAGAATGCGCCGCGTCAGCTCGGCTGGCGAAGCACACTCGGAAAGGTTCTTGTAGAAGGAATCACCCCCGCAGCCGTCGCAGCAGGAGGCCGCCAATATGATACAGCCGCCTTCGCGACAAGCAGCCTCGCCCGCTGTCATCCCCTTGACCGCCTGGTAGAGGTTCTGGTCAAGGGGGTAGCCGCCATTCGAGGTGATGACGATGTCCGACTCTGGAACGGTTATGTGGCAATAGCCCTTCAGCCACTCGCAGCCGCTCTCGTGCGCCTTCCGAAAATCGCCTGTCACCGCGTGTACGATGCGCTTCTGGCTGTCAATGATGACATTGACGATGAAGGCAAGGCGCGCTGTCTGTGCAGCAAAGAGCATGTCACGGTGGATTGGGTTGTTTTCCTGGATGCCTGTCCGTGCAAACGGGCTGGCGATGAACTCGGCGCAGTGGTTGGCGAAAACCGTCTCGCGGGAAACCACTCCAGGCAGGATGCTCTTGCGCCCGCCAGAGAAGCCCGCGAAGAAATGCGGCTCGATAAAGCCTTCCGCCACCACCAGCTCCGCCTCCATAACTAGGCGGTTGATGATGAGCCGACCGCCCGATGGCAACGTGCCTGCCTCCACCAGATTGGCTTCATCGGAGGAATCGTGCAGGACAATCCGCTCACTGGCGACAATCTCCTCGCCCAGCTTCCTCACCAGCTCCTCGTGGGTCGTCGGACGAGGGAAGCCAGTGGCCACCAAAATGGTGATGTCGATGTCGGGCTGCCCCGCACGCAGACGCTTCAGAATCTGCGGCATGATGATGCGGCTTGGTACAGGACGAGTATGGTCGCTCGTGATGACCACCACATTCCGCTTTCCCCTGGCCAGCTCCTCCAGACGCGGCGAGCCGATGGGAGTGTCCATCGCAGCCGCCACACACGCCGCTTCGTCCTGCGGAGCAGGCAGATGGCTTTCATAGACGCCGTTCAGCAGGCTGTCTTCAACCTCCGCCTCCAAAGTGCCGCGGTAATATGGAACGCTGATTCTCATACTTTTAAGTGGTTAGTGGTTAGTGGTTAGTTAAGAGTAATGTACCAACCACTAACCACTAACCACTAACCACTAACCACTAACCACTAACCACTAACCACTAACCACTAACCACTAACCAC
>JAFTAC010000101.1 GCA_017458805.1 Victivallales bacterium
CCCAAATCCAACTCGGTCATGGGCTTCTTTGACGCCTTGAAGGCCGTGGAAGAGGAGAAGGAGGGCGAAGTCCCCAATCACCTGCGTGACGGCAGCCGTGACAAGGAGGGCTTCGGGCACGGTGTCGGCTACCAGTATCCCCATGCCTACAAAGACCACTGGGTTGCGCAGCAGTACCTTCCATCCACGCTCCAGGGTAAAATCTTCTACGAGCCAGGCACCATCGGCTATGAAAAAGGACTGGCGGACATCGTGCGCCAGCGCCGCGAACTCCAAATCGCCGCCCTGCGCGAAAACGAGAACGCCTCCGCTCCACCTGAAATCCTTACCTTCACCAAGCCTGGCGACAAGACGGACAAGTGGCTGGCCCGCGCCATTGACAACACCAGCGCCACACTGGCGGTCATACGCGAGGGCATCTTCGCCGCCCGCAAGCTCCAGCGCCATGAGCGTGTGCTGGATTTGACGGCAGACACAGGCGAGCTGACCCTGGAGGCCATCCGCTCCGTGCCAGAAGGCGGCGTCTGGTCCCTTGTCAGCACCCCCGAGGCGGCAACCGCCTTGCAGGATTTGGCGCAGAACATCACAGAACTCCGTCGCCCGAATATAGTGGTTGGCTGGGGTAACGACGACGGCTCGTCGTCGGTCGGGGGTAACGACGGCGCCTCGCCGTCGAATAGGGGTAGCGACGGCGCCTCGCCGTCGGTCCCATCCCAAAACAGCCCCCCACCATCGCTCCTGTCGCAAGTGGGACAAGTCCGTTTCGAGCTCATCGTCGGACGCAACCTGCTCTCCCGCACACCAGAGAAAGTGGCCCGCCTGACCGCCATCTCGCACTTACTTGCAGACGGCGGCACCCTCAGTTTGGCGGAGAACCTGCCACGCCGCAGCCAACGACTCCATGCCCTTCTTCCACCTGTTTCACCTGACGACAACTCCATCCTGTCGCGCATCGCTGCAGCCGAAGAGGCCGTCTATCACGATTCAAACGACCCGCGCGTCTCCATGGATGCAGATGATATCGTGGAGGCGTTTGTGGCCGCTGGCCTAGGGGAACCAACCTGCCGCATCGAGGAGATGCCTCGCCCGCAACTCATCACGCGCCAGCTCATCGACCGCTGGTTCTCCAATGCGCCTGATTCCTTTGCCAACGCCCTCGAACGCCACGGCCTTGCCCAGGAGGACATCGACTGGTTCCGCAACGCCATCTCATCCAACTTGCTCAATCAGAAGGTCAACTGGCACTTCTCCGTGGCATTCATCTGTATGTCATTGTAAGTTATGGAGTGGTATGAACACCGAATGGCCCAACGCCCTGATAACCTGGTTTGAGAAGAACAAGCGGCAGATGCCGTGGCGGGAGGTCGCTACGCCGTACCGCATCCTTGTCAGTGAGGTGATGTTGCAGCAGACGCAGGTTGTGACGGTGATACCCTACTTCCACCGCTTCATGCACGCCTTTCCCACGCTGGCCGATTTGGCTGCAGCACCCGAGGAACTGGTGCTGAAACTGTGGGAGGGGCTCGGCTACTACTCGCGGGCACGGCATTTGCACGCCTGCGCCAAGGCAATTGTGGCTGCGGGGGGCGATATCCCCTCGGAGTTCGATGAACTGCGGAAACTGCCTGGCATCGGCGACTACACGGCGGCTGCCGTAGCAAGCATGGGCTATGGACAGAAGGTGGCCGTCGTGGATGGCAATGTCCTTCGTGTTCGAGCACGTATGTTGAAGGAGGAGACGCCAGTTGACGCTCCGGCCCTGAAAAAACGCTACTTCCAAGAGCTTACGGAAATCATTCAGGAGGTGGCTTCGCCCAGCCTGTTCAACCAGGCGATGATGGAGCTGGGGGCTCTCGTCTGCAAGCCGACGGAGCCCGACTGCGCCAATTGCCCTGTCGCGCTCTGGTGCAGGGCGTTCAGCGAAGATTGTACGGCAGACTACCCGAAACGGACGCCCCGCAAGAAGACACCGCACTACGAGGTGGCCGTTGGGCTTGTCTATGATGGCGACAAGCTGCTTATCCTGAAGCGCTCCGAGGAGCAGATGCTGGGCGGTCTCTGGGAGTTTCCTGGCGGAAAACTGGAGCCAAATGAAACGCCTCAGCAGGCGGTGCAGCGGGAGATTCAGGAGGAGACTGGGCTGGAAGTTGCTGTCGGCAAGGAGCTTGCGGTTGTCAACCATGCCTACAGCCACTTTTCCATCACCATGCACGCCTTCCGCTGCACGCTGGCAGGGGGAAAAAATACTCCCGACTGCGACCGCCCCTGGAAGTGGGTGCAGGAACACGAACTCAGCCTGTACCCCTTCCCAAA
>JAFTAC010000102.1 GCA_017458805.1 Victivallales bacterium
GCACCCCCCGCCCGGCCACCCTTACTTTACTTACGCGACGGGCTGATTTCAAGTGGGAAAACAACAATTCAAAATAGATTGTGAAACGCTATATAATTTTATAGGAAGCACGAACCTGCTTATAAAAAAACACCTATGCGACTGCCTCCAATGTCTCACAGATTACAGTTGGAAATACTCGTTGATGATTTTACGGGCGATGCTGCCAGGGGAGGGGAGCTGCGGGAGGTTTTCCTTGGAGTACCAGCCCATTTCGGAGAGTTCGCCGTCGAGCGGGGTGGCCTCGCCCGATTCATATTCGGCCATGAAGCCGAGCATGAGGCTATTGGGGAAGGGCCAGGGTTGGCTGGAGAGGTAGCGGATATTCTTCACAGTGAGCCCTGTCTCCTCCATAATCTCACGAGCCACGGCCTGCTCCAGGCTTTCGCCTGATTCCACGAAGCCTGCGATGAGGCTGAAGCTGGGGGTGGTGAAGCGCTTGTTGTGCGCCAGCAGAATCTCCCGCCCGTTGTTTCGCGTGATCATCGTGATGACGGCTGGCGCAATCTGCGGGTAGTACATCATGCCGCAGGATGGGCAGACAATCGCAAGGTCGGAGGCTGCGAACTCTGTTATCGCTCCGCACGCCCCGCACAGGCGATGACCGTTCCGCCAGGTGATGAACTCGCGGCAACGGCTGATGGCATTCGCGATGTCGGGGTTGGGATGGACAAACGCCAGGCGGCTCTCGACCAGTTCAAATCCCTGCGGCGCAGTGAAGTCCTTCGGCATGCGTGCACCCCAGCACTCGGCTCCGTCGATAAAGCCAGCGGTCATCATTACGGTCTCCGTTGCCAGCGTGCCAGCCAGTTCGGAGGCGGTAGGCAGGCGCACGCCGTTGTCCGTCATCAGGGCAGATTTGCCGCTGAACAAGACGATAATGGAATTGGGGGCAAGCGTGCCGAAAGGCAGCTCTTTATGGGTCTGGTTGATGGTAAACATGTTAGGCAAGCGTCTCCTCTCCGTGCTTCTTCATCCAGTTGCGGAAGACATCCACGGCGGCGACGCCTGAATCCGCGACGGTGTTCGAGCAGACGATGACGCCGTCGATTGTCTTTTTATGCAGCAGCTTCAGGTACAAGTCCAACTGCGTCTGCATCTCCTCTGGCGACATCTCCTTGTGGTCGCCGTAGTTGAAGAGATAGCATCCCGCATAGTGCTGCTTGCCGGGCGTCATGGCGACGATTCGTTCCAGGTTCACTTCTGCATCCGCCAAGTGCTTGCTAGTCCATGACCAGAAGGTGACGACATCCACCAGGTCAAGCCAGGGGCTGTAGTCGATGTCGAAGAGCATCGCGTAATAGACCACCCACAGTTTGAGCGGGCGCGGCGCGGAGTGGAGCCTGTTGGCCACGGCGGCCAGTTCAGCCACGCTCATTCGAGCGTCCTTGGTCTTGGGGCGGAAGAAGTCATCCAAAATGCCTCCCGTGACGTAAGGGAACTTTTCTGCCTGGCGTAACACCTCCTCCAAGTCATTGCCGCCGTTGTCGTTGCGCTTGGATGATGAATCACCCATGATAGACCAGACCACCTGCTTGAACCAGCGAAGCTTCTCCGTTTCCACGTCAAATGGCGGTTCGGGCTTGCCGGCGAAGGCGACACGGCAGCAGTTGGGGATGCCGAGGTACTGCGCGCCCTCCACGGGACCCATCTTGTTGACGCCAGGTATGCAGGGGTAGGCGATGTTGTGGCAGCCGGCGTCGTGCCCCCAAATCCAGAAGGTGTCTTGCACGGTGGTCATGGTTGTCTCCTCTAGTGGCTAGCCAGATAGGCATCCGCCTTGGCGTCGCGTGCACGGAAGCCTGGGTTGTCAAAGCGGGTGGTGTAGGATGGGTTGTTGGAGAGGAAGGCCAGCTCGTTGACAAGCCCGTCGTAGCACTTCGTGAAGTCTGCGAAGGAGAGGCCTGTGGTGGCGAAGAGCTTTGAGGTGTCGATCTTGCGGTCGAAGAGGCGGTCGTAGAGGAGGGCGCAGCGCTGCATGTAGGTGTTGTCGGTGGCGTTCTGAAGATAGTCCTCCGTGGGGACCCAGGCGAATTGTGCGCCGAGGAGGTCGGTGTACATGTCGGCGACCTGTCCCCAGGTGTTCTGCTCGCCCGTGCCCAGGGTGAACGCTTCGCCAAGTGCCTTCTCATTGCCGATGAGGGCGGCAATCATCTTGCCGATGTTGCCCGACCAGCCCACGCCGCTCGTCAAATCCCGTGCCTTCTCTGGCAGCAGAATCGGCTTGTGCTCACGCGAGCGAATCAGAAGCTCGGAGGCACCCGTCGTCACAAGGTCCAGACGGAAGTGCGAGAAGGAGATGAGGGGGCGGATGATGGTCCAGTTCCGCTTGCCAGATGCGCGCAGGGTGTTTTCGTTGTGGGATTTCGGGACGGCGTACTTCTCGTTTTCCAGGAAGTAGGGGTCCTTCATCACGTTGAGCAACTGAGGCGAGCTCTCGCGCACAGGATGCTCCTCGTCTGCATAGACGCGGTAGGATGAGAGGAAAACCAGCTGGTCCGTGTTGGCAAGAAGCATCTCGCAGCGCGGCTTGTAGGCCTCAGGGGCGCGGTAGTGGATGAAATCCACGATGGCGTCGTAGCGATTCGCCTTGAAGAGCTCTGTCAGCATGGCGTCATCGACGGACTTCTGTATCCAGGTCAAATTGCGGTTCAGGGGGACGCACTCGTTCAGGGCGATGACATCCACGGCATAGCCGCGCTTCAGCAGTTCCATGGAGGCATAGCCGCCCAACGTCCCGCCACCAGCAATCAACAATACACGTTTCTTCATTATTCATTCCTTTGGTTTTTGACTCAAGTTTCTTGGGACGAAAGGGACAGAAGGGACGGAGGGGACGGATTTGACCCAGTGCTCTTTTTTCACTGAAACGGAGCACTAGTGCCATGGCCTATGCTTGTCCCCTTAGTCCCCTTCGTTCCGTGTCCCATCAACAAGTAACAATATTCACCACAGAATATAAACGCTTTTTTGCGAAAATCAACAGCATTACCATTTGGAACTGCCCATAACGTGAATTACATTATAATTTCTAAATAATTTCTAATTTCTAATTCTAATTTCTAATTTCAATGGATTTTCTCCCAAAAGAATGGCTGCAGCCGCTTGTCTTCCGCGATGGGCGCGCATTGCCGAACAGAATCCTCCCAGGCCCCATGGACGGGGTGACGGAGGGCTCGTTTGTCAGCGTGCTGGACGCTGCTGGGCTGGCAGACGCTTGGTTTACGCCGTTCATCCGTATCTCGAACGGCGTGCCCAAACGTGCGCGTCTGCGCGAGAAGCTGGCTCCCTACCTGGCGACTGGCAAGCCTGTCATCGCGCAAATCATGGGCATCTACCCCGACCTTCTGGCGGAGGCCGCCCGACGGCTCCACGAGGTCGGGGCCGTCTGCGTTGATTTGAACTGCGCGTGCCCCAGCGTGACTGTCTTGGGCAGTCACAGCGGCGGCTACTGCCTCACGGAACCCTATTGGATGGCAGAGGCCCTCACCAAAATGAAGGCCGCCTGCGGATCGCATGCCGTCAGCGTGAAAATCCGCTGCGGTTTCTATGGCACGGATGAGATGCCCGACATCGCCGCCGCCATCCGCGAGGCTGCACCCGACATGGTAACATGCCACTTCCGCACAGTGCGCGAACTCTACAAGCCTGTGCAGGAGCCTTACTTGCGCCTTGCCCAGATGCATGCCCTTCTGCCAGACATTCCCTTCATCGGCAGCGGCGACCTCTTCACTATTGAAGACGCGCGGCGCATGGCTGAGGAGGCGCATGTCGATGGCGTCGCCCCAGCGCGCGGTCTCCTGAAAAATCCCGCTTTGCTCAAGGAGATAGCTGCAGCATGCGCTGGCAACCCCTGTGCCTCAACGCTCACGCCTGAGCAGCGCCTGGCCCTGTTGAACCGCATCGGCGAGGCCTCTGGCCATAAGCGCCGCGACCAGGGCTTTCTCCTCAAAATCGCACGCGAGATGTTCGGCGAGGACTCCAGCGAGTTTCAGCAGCTGCTGGAGGAAATTAGCAATTAGAAATTAGCAATTAGCAATTAGAAATTAGCAATTAGAAATTAGAAATTGGCTATCCGTCTGAATAGTTGTCTGAGAACAATGTTTTTTGACTTGACTGCACTATCAGGCAGACTATTTCAAACCGGTAGTTCATGTGCTCATGCAGGGGCTTTGGCGAATTGTGTTGTCCTGACAATGGCTCTGTCAGAGTGAAATCACCTCTGGTTTTGTGTTATGGCGGTACTCGTCCAGGATGTAGTCCTCGGGGCTAGCGTGAAGATTCATTGTAGGATGGTACTGCTGGGTGAATGCCACGGCATACTCCTTTCCGCAGAGCTTGCCGTAAGTGGTGCATTTCCCTCGCACATATCCATGCTGGAGCACACCAGGCTTGAACTGGCTGGAATAGGACTGCATCGCCTTGTCGGACAATTCGACGTCCTCGTTGGAGACCTCGATGAAATGTGTCGGCAAATAGCGGTCGCAGCCGCCGTTTCCCCCTGCGCGCCACATCAACACAGGCGTGCCACGCAGTTTTTCCGACACCTGCAAAGTGCGTAGCACCATCGTACACACTGCATGATGGTCGATATGCAAATCATTGAGCGAGTGGGTGAAAATCACATCAGGCGCCTCATCCTCCACCATCTTGATGAATTTGTCCTTGAAATAGGGAAGGCCGAAGGCAAATATGCCCATGGGCTGCCCCGTGTACACCGCGTTGTCAATGCTTTTTGCCAGTTCCTCCCGTGAGGAGAAGTCTGGCATGATTTTCACGAAATGGTTGATGTCGATTTCCTCTCCATAGAGGTGGGAGGCCCGCAGGTGGAAGAAGTGCAGGTTCTTGATCCCAAGAATGGCGGCCGCCTTCCTGTTCTCGCTTTCACGGAGGGCCAGCATCTCAAGGGAATTGCGGCGTCCGTCCTGCCCTGGTACGCTTGTACACCATGGCCCGTCTATCATGGTCCATTCCGTGCATTCCGCCCCATTGCGAAGCAGGCGGCGCACAACTGGCCCTGCCCGCAGTTCCGTGTCGTCGCAATGTGCGCCAATGAACAATGCCTTGCGGACATTCTGAAAATCGGTTCTTGAAAAGTAAGTCTCCACTTGTGCCTCCAAAATCATATTATCCATAAATGCCCAAATGGCATTTCAACTATATTATATTATAATTGTCGCCATTTGATTTGCAAACGCCATTCCATCCTATTTACCGAGTATTTCTGGGCACTCCACTCCTGGCAGCCTGTGGCAGTCAAATACCCAAACAAGCCCAGCGAACGAAAAATGTGCGGACGGTGCTTGCAAATGGGGTGGAAATGATTACGTTATTGGAATGAAACTTTCGTGACAATAGGAGTAAAACATGCGCATAAAAGTTCTTGGTAGCTGCAGCGGCACGGAGCCCATGCCGAATCGGCATCATGTCTCGTGGATTCTGGACACGGGAAACGGTATTTATTGGTTCGATGCAGGCGAAGGGTGCTCCTACAACGCCCATTTGTGGGGCATCGACATTTTGGACATCCGCTCCATCTTCATCTCGCATCCGCACATGGACCACGTGGGCGGGCTGCCCGAGCTGCTCTGGACCGTCCGCAAGCTGGAGTGGGTCAAGAAGCAGAAGAAAAACTACGGCTATCTGGAGGTTTTCACACCGAGCTTGACTAGTTTCGAGGGGACGATGGCGATGCTCAAGAACTCCGAGGGAAACTTCGCCGTTAACTTCGATCTGCGGGTCAAGAAGGTGGAGACGGGGCTCATCCTGGACGACGGCATCGTGCAGGTGGAGGCGATTGACAACATGCACATCGGCGTGCTGGGGCTCTCCAAGTCCTACCGCATCCGCCATGCGGGCAAGACCATCGTCTATTCGGGCGATGTGAGGGACATCTCCGAGATGGAGGCGTGGCTGGACGAAGGGTGCGACCTGATGTTCATGGAGACGGGGCACCACGGCGTTAAGGCGGTTTGCGACTACATCGCGGCGCATCCGAAGGTGAAGCGGCTGTGGTTCATCCACCATGGGCGCGAAATCCTCTACCACACGCAGGAATGCCGCGAACTTGCCTCCTCCATTTTGGGAGACAAAGTACATATCTCCGATGACGGAGACGAACTGGAGCTTTAGGAGAATACCGCAATGAAAATCACGAAAATCGCAGACTATGAGGCGATGAGCCGCTATGGGGCGAAACTCATCTTCAAGGCTGTCACAGAGCAACTTGCAACAGGTGGGGTGTGCAACATTGGCCTTGCCACAGGCAACACCATGATCAAGCTCTACGAGTACCTGGCGGGAATGTTCAACGCAGCAAAGACCGACTTGAGCAAGCTAAGCACCTTTAATTTGGACGAATACGTTGGCGCGGACGGGCACGAAATCCCCGAAAGCCATCCGCTGAGCTACCGCAAGTATATGAACGAAAACCTCTTCTACCGCATTGACAGGTCGCTGGGCTTTTCGCTGGACCGCACCTACTATCCGCCATCCGTGGATTCCGCCTCCTATGACGACAAAATCGAGGCGGCGGGGGGGCTGCATCTCCAGCTGCTGGGCATCGGCTTCAACGGCCACATCGCCTTCAACGAACCCATGACCGAGGAGGAGATTTCCACGGCGGATTTTGCCGCGCTCAAGAGCCGCATCATCGATCTTAAACCGCTGACGCTCCAGACCAACGCGCGCCTTACTGCTGGCAACGACTTCTCGCTGATGCCCCGCCAGGCCATCACGATGGGCATGGCCCCCATTCTGAAGGCGAAGAAGATCCTGTTGCTGGCCTGTTTCCCCGAGCAGGAGGCTCCGCTGAAGAAGCTCATCGCCAACCCGCCAACCCCCACCCTGCCGGCCTCCTATATCAAGGAGTGCGCGGACACGGAAATCGTCTATACAGCTGACGTCATCACCCTATGAAAAACCTCTTTGTCAATGCGCATGTCATTTCGCCCGACCTGGATGCGGCGAATGCCGCCGTTCTGGTGGAAAACGGTGTGGTAGCCGACCTGCTGCTTCCAGGGGAGGCGCTGCCAGCCGACTGCCAGCAAGTCGATATACAGGGGGACTACCTCCTGCCTGGCTTCTTCGACATCCACACCCACGGCTGCGTCAACTATGACTTCTGCGACGCCTCCCCCGAGGGGCTGCAGAAAATCGCAGAGCACAGGCTGTCGCAGGGTGTCACCTCCTTTCTGGGCACGACGCTGACCCTCCCCGAAGAGACGCTTGCACGTTCCATCCAGCTCGCCGCCGACTACATGAAGGCCCCGACGGGCGCGAAAATCCCTGCCATCCACCTGGAAGGCCCTTTCTTCGTACCTGAAGGCGCGGGTGCCCAGAACCCCGACTACCTCCAGCAGCCCGACATCGGCCTTGTCGATAGGATGAACGCAATCTACCCCGTGGCCAAGGTCTCCTATTCGCTGGAGATGGACACCACGCAGGCCTTTCTGCGGCAGCTCGTCGCGCGGGGCATCATGCCTTCCGCCGCCCACTCCTTCGCCAAGTACGAGGACTTCAAGGCGGCGTGCGCATTGGGCATGAAGCACCTCTCGCACTTCTGCAACGTGATGTCGCCGCTGCACCACCTGCAATTCGGCCTGGTTGGTGGCGGGATGCTCCACAAGGATGTCTTCATCGAGATGATTTGCGATGGCATCCACCTCTGCCCCGAGATGATACAGCTGCTTTTCGAGGTGAAGGGGCCAGACCACATCATGCTCATCACCGATTCCATGCGGGCGGCAGGCATGCCTGACGGCGTCTATGAGCTGGGCGGACTCCCCGCCACCGTGAAGGACGGCTGCGCCCGCCTCGCAAACGGGCGCGTGGCAGGCAGTACGCTGCTCTTCTACAACGCCCTGCGGCGTGTGCGTACTCTCACGGAACTTCCGCTGGCGCAGCTTGTCAAAACAACTGCGTGGAACCAGGCGCATTCGCTGGGGATTCGCGGCCTTGGCAAGGTCGAGCGCGGCTTCTGCGCCGATTTCGTGCGCCTCGACAACGACTTGACCCCCGTCGCCACCTGGGTGGACGGCGTGATGAAGTGGAAACGATAAACGACTACCAAAACGGAGACCGACCATGAAAAAAGTATTGATTGCCTTGATGATTTGCGTTGCAGTGGCATGTTTTGCTGATGAGAAGGCCAGCTGGAGTGAGGATTTTGTTGCCTGCCAGGAGATGGCGAAGAAGACCGACAAACCCGTCTTCGCGTTGTTCACTGGCTCAGACTGGTGCATCTGGTGCAAGAGGCTGGAGGGCGAGGTGCTGAGCAAGGAGGAATTCCTGAAGTATGCTGGCGAGAAGCTGATTCTCTTCAAGGCGGACTTCCCCAACAAGATTCCGCAGCTGGACGAGCTGAAGCGCCAGAACGAGAACCTTCAGAAGAAATACGGTATCCGCGGCTATCCCACTGTCCTGCTGCTCGACAAGAATGGCGAGGTCATCGGCAAGACTGGCTACAAGAAGGGCGGCCCTGAAGAATACGTGAAGCACCTCAAGAAGCTGCTCAAGGACGACAAATAGGAAGCAACCATGGCTATGCTCAAGAACGGAGATGCGTTCTCCCTGAAGGAGTTGCCTGGGGAGCTTACGGCGCAGGTGCCAAAGGGCGGCAAGATACGCTTCCTGCTGGAGGAACAGTCGGGGGCGACCTGGAGCGCGGACTACAACGACAAGGAGTGCGCTCTCCAGTTGGAGCACCGCCCAGGCGAGGGGGCCATCCCCGCGCGCGCCGCCATCGAGGTGGCCAGCTATGTGCAGACACCTGCGCGAATCGTGCTGACCTGTGGCTCTGGCCAGAAGGTCACGCTGCTTGTCTATACGGTGAACACAGAGCTTGCAGACCCGAAGTACCCCAGGACGCCCGTGTTCAACATGCTAATGGCCGCCTGCAGGAAGCGCGGCCTTACGCTGACCGACTGGCACATCCACATCCGTGGCGGCATGACGCCCGCACTAGCCGCTGAACGTGAGCTGGATTGCGGCATTCGCTCCACGGCGATGGAGAACCATGGTCGCGAGTGGGAAATCTACGACAACGCCAAGTTGTGTGCTTTTGCCGAAAAGGCGAAGAAGGTGTCTGTTGGCGACCATCGGCTGCCTGTCGGCATCCAGGTCAACGACCGCGATTGGTTCACGCAGATTGACGCGGAGACCCGTGCCCGCTTCGACTACATCCTGGCGGACACGATGATCATGGGTAAGTTGCCATCGGGGCGTGACAACCGCCTCTGGCTGGACCAGTCCATCCCGAATCCCGCCGAATGGATGGAACGCTACGTCGCCCATACTCTTCGGATATTGGATGAGCCCATCACCATTCTGGCGAATCCCACCTACCTCCCCAAGGAGGTGGCCGCGCTCTATGACGAACTCTGGACAGAGGCGCGCATGAAGGCAGTCATCCAGAAAGCCATCGACCACGGCATTGCGCTTGAAGTGCAGGCAGGTTCTCCCTTTCCAAGACCGAAGTTCCTGAAACTAGCCAAGTCCATGGGGGCGCGTTTCTCATTTGGAACCAACAACTTCGATCCGACTCCAAAAGACCTGTCCCGCTGGCTGGAAGCCATCGAGTGGCTTGGTTTGACGCCAAAAGATGTTCTAAACTTCTAGAATCTCTAGAATCTCTAGAATCTCTAGAATCTCTAGAAACTCTAGAAACTCTAGAATCTCTAGAATCTCTAGAATCTCTAGAATCTCTAGAATCTCTAGAATCTCTAGAATCTCTAGAATCTCTAGAATCTCTAGAATCTCTAGAATCTCTAGAAACTCTAGAAGGTTTTTAACCTTAAAGGAATAAAATACCATGATGAAACAAGTGATTGCAGGGCTTGTGGCCTCTGCATTGGCCGTGAGTGCAACTGCGCTGGAAATCAACAACTACCTGGACAGAGACGGCTTCCCGATTCTGATACCTTCCGTCCAGAAAATCGAGCGTAGTAATGGGACCTTCACGCTGCCGAATCCCGTGACCATTGCGGCTCCCGCCGAGGTTGCCAATGAGGCTAATCTGCTTTCTGGAATCATCACCGCCCGATTTGGCGCCTGGAAGGGCAAGGTGGTCGGCGCAGGTGAAAAAGCGGTCTGCAAGTTGGAGCTGACCGACAAGGGCGTGCCCGAATCCACGCAGGGCTATCGTGTCGATGTCACGCTGGACGGCCTTTCCGTCAAGGCACGCACGCCCCAGGGGCTTTTCTATGGTGTTCAGACGCTTGGCAACATCATCTCCAACAACATCACTGTCCACATCCCCTACTGCCACATCGAGGACTGGCCCGACTTGGAGTTCCGAGGCATCTTCCTGGACCTGGACAAGATGACGAACGCGGACATACCGCAGTTCTGCAAGCTGTTCAGCACATTGGGGGCCTTGAAGCTCAACACAATCGAACTGGATTTTGGCGCCAATCTCCCCTTTCCAAACACCCCGTTCACGGCCAGAAAGGAGACGCTGACCGCTGAATCTGTTGCGATGATTGTCAAGGCGGCAAAGGAGAACTACGTGGAAATCGTCCCGCACCTTCAGGTCATCTCCCATGAGCGTTGGCTTCGCGCCCATCCAAAGTATCTTGAGGAGATCACCTCCGTCAAGTCCTATCCTGGCAAGCACAACTCCACCTGGAACAACTGCATCTGCCTTGCGCAGCCCCTTGGGCGGGAACTGACCGACCTCGCCATTCGCGAGACCGTCAACATCTTCAAGCCCAGGTATTTCCATCTCTGCATGGACGAACTGGAACTCTGCAGTTGGAAAAAATGCGAACACTGCTCCGACGGCCATACGGAGAAGCAGATCATCGACGAGGTAATCCACAACCTCGAATATGTCCACTCCCTGGGCGTCACGCCAGTCATGTACCACGACCCGTTGCTGCCTGAGCGCAGCCGCAACTCCGTGCTGGCGAAGCCGCTGATGGAGAAGGTGCCGCGCTATACGGTGATGAGCATCTGGGACTACAATGTCGAAACGCGTGAAAACCAGTTCGACGAGTTCCGCAAGAACGGCTTTGAGAACAGGGTCGGCGTCAGTTTCTGCAACCACCTGCTGAATACCAGAAGCCTGCCGCTGATGGCGAAGAAGCTGGGCGGTCAGGGCTCCATCCTCACCTACTGGGGCTGGATAGGGCGAAACTTCCTGAACACCGAAATGAACCCGCACGCCGCCGCTGGTACCGTCATCAACGCCGAGTACGCCTGGCACACCACGACGCCTGAAACCGTTGCGCAACTCACATGGGACCCCTCCTTCCAGCTGCGCAGAAGGCTTTCCTTTGGCTGCCCGACGCGCCGTCCCACCTCTCCGTTTGCTTCCATTCCAATCGCCGCGCAGTGCAACACGCGCCTTGGCAAGGACTACAACTTCCCGCGCTGGAACAAGGCGGATGTGGAGAAGATTGTCGCAACCGCAGCTGGCTCCATCGAAGGCTTCAAGCTGACGCCCACCAAGGACGGCGGTCTGGCCGCCATCGTCCTCTCGGGGGGCAACGACAGCTATGGCAAAACGTCCGTGACCATCCCCGTCAACGCCGCCATGCAGGGCTTCTCGCTGCTTATGACGGCTGGCAGCCCCGATATCCCCAAGAACTTCGACTACTACCACTCCTGGGCGCGTCCACAGCTTATGACCGTGAAGGTCAACTACGCCGATGGCACCAGCGTCACGGCCCCCATCAAGTACCGCCTGCATGTCAATTCCTGGAACTGCCAGGCCAGTGGCTGCGAGACACGCTTCGTCGTGCGCGGAAATGATGCCAAGGGAGCTCTGTACAGCCTGATGGCGTTCGACTGGAACAACCCGCGCGTGAAGGACACCATCGCCTCCATTGAACTGCTGCCTGAAAACAAGCACGGCGTTGCCACCGCCATTCTGTCGGCGGTCGCCTGGCAGCCGAAAGGCAAGCTGCCCGCCGAGACGGCTTTGAAAGAGGGGCTTATTTCAAACCCTTCCCTCGAAGAAATGGCAGAAGGCGGATACCGCCTCTTCATTGACTTTGAAAACGGCATGGGCACCTGTGCCGTGAAGTTCGATGGCAAGTATGGCGACAACGCACCGACCACGAAAATCGTCTTTGATGAGGAGCGCAAGAGCAACGTGCTTGAAATCACCATTCCACCGCCCGTTGACGGTGGCGCCGTGCGCCCCCGCGCCATGGTGGATGTCACGGTTCCCAAGGGGCTTAAGCTTGGCACGCTTCGCGCCGACTACCAGCTCAACCAGCCCAAGGCGGACGTCCACAGCGGCTTCTACAAGGGCAAGAACAAGTTCGCCTCCTACGATGTCCTCTACGACTGCATCCTGCCCGCCGACACCAACTGGACCACAGCCTTTGCGCCATCCATGATGATGGTGAACGAAGACGGTGAGGTCAAGGAGGGCGAGCACGACATCATCCGATTCTCCATCTGGTTCGCGAACTACACCACGCCCATCGTCCTCAAGGTCGATAACATCGGCTATTTCGAGGAGGACGGCAAGTGGTTCA
>JAFTAC010000103.1 GCA_017458805.1 Victivallales bacterium
GGCCAGCCTGAAGAGAAGCAGGAGTCTGGCGACAAGGAATTCGAATCTGCAGAAGAAGATACCCAATCGACTGCTCCTTGGAAGAAATACACCAAGGAAGAGCTGAAAAATCGCATCGACGGGCTGCTTGCGCAGCTTCTCAAGCAGCCTGTCACCAATCCGTCTGACCTTGGGGAGGTTGGCGGTCTTCTTGCCATCCACGACAGATGGCAGGATATGCTGGAGCTTATTCAGAGAATTGAAAAACAAGGAGGCAACCTTGTCAATTCTCTTCCCTTCTACAAGATGAAGCTGGATGCTCTGGACAAGTGCGGCAAGCAGGACGAACTGAAGCGTTGCATGGCGGAGCTGGTCTCCAAAAAGCAGCTATCCTTCTCTCTGGCTGCAAAGCTCTCCGAGAAGTATTCACGTCAGAGGAACTACCCGATGGCGATTCAGATGATGGAGATTTGCCTGTCGTATGACAGGGACAACTTCGGCATTGTGTTCCGTCTGGCCTCTCTGCTGATGGACAATGGGGAGTATGACAAGGCGATGCTGCTTCTCAGTCTGCGGCAGACGCTTCCTCCCTCTGGTAGTTTTCTATTGGGGCTGATCTGGAAACGCAAGGGCGACTACAAGAACGCCTACAAAAGCATGAAACTCGCGGAGAATGACAAAACATTCAATCGCGAATACTACTGCACCAATATGTCCATAGTTTGCGAAAAACTGGGGAAGATTGACGAGGCAGTTGACTACGCTCGTAAGGCCTACGAGTGCAATGAAGAGAACCCCAGCAACTGCAATTTCTATGGCTATATCCTTGCTGACCACAACTGCGAGCTGCCGACTGCCAAGAAACTATTGCTAAAAGCCGTTGCCGCAGAACCCGACAATGCCGCCTTTCTGGACAGCATGGCGTGGGTCTATTATCGCCTGAAAGAGTACGACAAGGCGCTGGAGTTCATCTTCAAGGCATTGGAAAACAACGGTCTAGAAGAAGACCCCGAAGGCGTTATCGCTGAACATGCGGGCGACATCTGCCACGCCAAGGGGCTACACGACCTAGCACGCTTCTACTGGAACGTCTCTCTCCACTCAGAGAACTCCCCTGCCGACAAAGAGCGCATCCAGAAGAAGCTGGAATAATGCGCGGTGCAGAGACCGCGCATCTTCACGACGCCCGCGCAGTACGGTAATCGGGGCAAACCTGTTCTGTGCGCAGCACTTCAGTGCTGCGGAAAGATTCTACTTGCGCGAGCGGAGCTGTACGAAGCTGACACCGAACCAGGGGATGTTGCCGCGTGGGCCGTGGCCTGTGTTGGTGAGAGTGACCTTGTATTTGCCTGGGGCGAGGGTGGTCTGCGCCAGCGGGAAGGAACGGACGGCCCAGAGGTTGTCGGGATAGTCTGTCGGCCCGTCGTGGATGACCTGGCCCTCGAACTCGATTTTGACGGGGGCGCGGCTGACGAGGTTGTTGTCGTCCATGCCGCCGATGACCAGCTCGGGATTCGTGAGGGTGGTCATGACTTCGATGGTGGCGGTTGTGGTTTGGTTGTTGCTCATGTCGCCATAGAGCAGAAGGATGGGTTCCTGTTGCAGCCAGACCTTCCAGCGAACGCCACCCTCGAAGGCGGGCGTGTCGGCGAAGAGGATGGGAGCATCGGGGGAGTAGGTTCCAGCCAGAGGCGGGTTGGTCTGCACGAGCATCGGCTTGGCGGCTGGCATGGCGGTGACGATGGGACGTCCAAGAACCTTCAGATCGTCAAGCGCACCTTCAGCCAGGTAGGCGATGAGATAGCGGTCGAAGTTCGGCACAGTGAAAGTGACGTAGTCGCCGTTGCGCTTATACTCCCACTTGACGATTTCATCGAAGTCTGGGCTGAAGAAGTAAAGGCTGTGAGCCTTGGGCGCGAGGACAGTCAGCGACATCGGCTTTGACGGGCCGGGAAGATGCTTTGCAATCGACGGGAAGGTGAGTTCGCGCAGCTTCGGCTGGATGCCGTTCTTGGTCATGGCACCGAGGAAATTGGCGATGTGGAGCTGGGTGGATGCTCCCGTGCCAAATGCCTGGCGGTGTGCCTCGACCACCACGCCAGACGGGATGTTGTCCGTCTTGAGGACGGGGGCGGCCACGTTGAAGAGAGCCAGTTTGTTCAGGAATGCGCCCCACTGCGGGTTGCGCTTGTCCTCCCACTTCTGCCCAGGGACGACGACGGATTCGTTGTAGAAGTGGTAGAAGTAGCAGTTGTAGGGAAGTCCTGCGAAATAGGCGGTTTTGCCCTTGTCTGTATTCTTGACAAGGAGGCCAGGGAAGGCGTTGCCGTCCGCATCGACAAACTCGGCGGCGACTTTCACATCGGCGTCCAGGTTTTTGACCTTGGTGACGGGGCCGTTGTATGGGATGCGCTCTCCAACGGTACCGAAGGCCGCGTCCTTGATGATGAATGTGAACTCGCCCTTGACGGTGTTGTCGTAGTCGCAGCCGATTAGGTTGCGGAGGGCGAAGTTGTTGAGTTTCTGGTAGTCGGGATTCGTCATGGAGACTTTTGCCCCTGTGACGAGGGTGCCGCCGTTCTGGACGAAGGAGGTCACAGCGGCAATCTGCTTGGCGTTCCAGTTGGCTGCGTCAAAGGCGATAAGCGTGGAGGCCTTGTGGGCGAGTTCTGATGCGTCCTCCAGGTCAGGGTCGATGACCACCCTGTAGGGGGTGTTGTTGAAGGTAAGGGCGTTGCAGGTGCTGGCGAAGGACTTGACCCATTCGCGTGATTCGATGGGGCTCTGGTCGCGGCATTGCGAGGAGAAGAGCACGGCGATGTCGTTGTAGGCATGGTTGTCGATTAGCAGGTTCTGGCGTTCCTGCTCCCATTGGAGGAGAGGCTTCCAGCCTTGTCCTGTATCGTTCTGCCTGGCAAGCCACCAGCGGCGCGCACCTTGGGTGAGGCCGCAGAAGTACGAGAAGATGTCGTCTGCGGGGGTGCGTGTGTAGTAGAGCACCCAGAAGGCGTTGCGGGTGTGTTCTGCAACGGCGCGCAGGTACTTCATCTCGAAGAACATCAGCGGCCAGTAGTGGATGTAGCTGTGGTCGTGTGGCTCGCATTCAAGGCCGACGGAGTCGCCGTATGGCAGATAGTTGCCGATTTCGAGGCCTGCGGCGTAGTAGGCGTAGCCCGAGGAGTTGTTGCAGAGATAGATGCTGTAGGTGTCATCGGGGTCGATGTCCCGCACGAGCTGTCTGCACTCGGTGTGGCGTTCATTGACCTTTTGGACGCGCCAGCGGAGCCAGCGGCGGTAGCGGTTCACGTCATCGTTGATCCATTTCCCGAAGTTCTTGATGGTGGGCGGCTCCAGTCCCGTCTCAGCGTGGAACTTGGAGTTGCACCCTTCGCAGCCGCAGAGGTGCTGTGCGAAGAATTGGATTTCGTCGATCATGATGCCGTCGCAGGGGGCTTCGGTGAGGAGGCGTTTCAGGGCGGCGAACCAGCATTTCCAGAAGTCGTCGTTGTTGATGCAGGTGTTGGCGGTGCCGTAGCTGTTGATGTCCGTCTCGCCTGTCTTGATGTTGATGGCCTTCCAGTTTGGATGCTTGATGAAGACGGCGGCATCGACCATGGTGCAGGTGAGGTGGTGGATGAAATCCAGGCCGTGCCTGTGGCATGCTTCAATCATGATGTTGCTGTCCGCAATCACCTTGTCGAGGGGGCGGTTCTTCTCGAAACGCGGCGACGGCTTGTCCGCTTCATCGTACATCAGGTAACGGCAGTCTTCGGAGAGGATGAAGTTGAAGCCCTGGTCGTGGAGCTCTTTTGCCTTGGCGTCCGCCCATTCGGGTGTGATGTCCTTCGGGATTTTAAGGGAACACATGCGGTAGGCTTGGCGCTTGTCTTGTGTGCGCGCAAAGATGATGTTTGGGCGGCTGCTTGTGAAGTCAGGCAGCCCGAGCACCTTTTCGCGTGGAGCATAGTACTCCTTCAGTTCTTCAGGTACGGCGGCTGTTTCCGCCTGTTGTTTTGTGACGCAAGAGGCAAGGCCGCCCACTATCAAGGCGGAGATGGCACAAGTTGAGAGAATGCGTGGGATTTTCATGATTTGATGAGTAGGTTGAAGAAGGCGCAGTCAATTCCTGCGCGAATGAGCAGGCAGATGACGGTTACACAAACGGCGGCGATTAGCACGCCGACGACGTTGGCGATCATGAAGCGCTTGGTCTCCATGCCAAGTGCGTATGCTCCCGCGGCACCCGAGTAGGCTCCTGTCAGGGGCAGGGGGATGCCGATGAAGACGGCCAGTCCCCAGAAGCCGTATTTCTCCACATTCGGCTTGAGCCTGCGTTGTGCGCTGTCCAGATACTTGGCGAGAAGCCTGTCAATGAAACCGATGCGCCTGAAGAACTTAACGACAGGTCCGAGAAGCCAGAAGACTGCCCAGCCAATAAGGATGTTCGAGATGACGCATGTCAAGACGACAGCGGGCCATGCCATTGGGGAGTCAATCCACTTTCCGCCCAAAATGCCCATGGGGATGGAGGCACGAAGCTCCAGACCTGGTATCAGCGTGATGCAGAAAAGGATGGCGATGGTTTTGAGCATAATTAGCAATTAGCAATTTATTAGAGGTAATTTCAAAACTATCATCGAAATGCGCGTCGACCTGGACACATTGGCGTCGGCAACGCCTCTCGCCGCACGAAAGTGCGGCTTCGAGCCGTTGCCTTAGCCACTGCGCCCATCTCTTAGCGCATTTCGCGCTAGTTTTGAAATTACCTCATTAGAGATTCGCTATGTTCCCCAAGAAGGAAGTTAACTAAAGGCTTCTTTTAGAAACCACAGATTACACAGAAAACACAGATGTTTTCAGCCGCGAAAACGCGGCTGAAAACGAGGTATTTATGGGGTACGGCAAAAATAATCCGCGAAGTGCCGCATAAGCGGCACTTCGCATCTGTGTAATCTGTGTAATCTGTGGTTAAAAAACTACCCTTGTGGGGGAACATAGCATAGGGATTAAAGGAGCTCAATGCCCGCCTTTTCGCATGCGGAAGCCATGTCGTCTGGCCAGATGGAGGCCTGGACTTCGCCGATGTGGGCCTTGTGCAGGAGTAGCATGCAGAGGCGTGACTGCCCGACGCCGCCGCCGATGGAGAGCGGCAGTTCGTTGTTCATCAGGGCCTTGTGGAACTTGAGGTTCAGGCGGTCCATCGCGTTGCGTTCCTGGAGCTGGCGAAGCAGTGCGGCCTTGTCAACGCGGATGCCCATGCTGGAGAGTTCGAAAGAGTGCTTGAGGACAGGATTGTAGATGAGGATGTCGCCGTTCAGGCCGATGTGGCCGTCGGTGGTGGGGGTTGACCAGTCATCGTAGTCGGGGGCGCGTCCATCGTGGGGCTGCCCGCTGATGGGGAGCTTGCCGCCAATACCGATGAGGAAGACGGCTCCGTACTCCTGGGCGACCTTGTCCTCGCGTTCCTTTGCGGTTAGGGTGGGGTATTTCGCCTCCAGGTCCTCGGAGTGGACGAAGGTGATTTCCTCTGGCAGGAAGGTGGTGATGGCAGGATACTCCTCCTGGATGAAGGCCTCGGTGCGCCTGACGGCGGAGTAGATGCGGCGGACGGTCTTCTTGAGGAACTCAAGGTTCCTGTCCTGCTGGGTGATGGTGCATTCCCAATCCCACTGGTCAACGTAGATGGAGTGTAGGTTGTCGAGTTCCTCGTCCGCGCGGATGGCGTTCATGTCGGTGTAGATGCCTGCGCCAGCGGGGATGCCGAGGTGGGCCAGTTCCATGCGCTTCCATTTGGCGAGGGAGTGGACTACCTGCGCAATCTGGTTGCCCATGTCCTTGATGGGAAACTGGACGGCGCGCTCGACGCCGTTCAAGTCGTCGTTGATGCCTGTGCCCGCGAGCACGAAGAGGGGTGCGGAGGCGCGGTGGAGCTTCAGTTCGAAAGCGAGGTTCCGCTGGAACTCGCGCTTGATTTTGCGGATGGCTGTCTCGGTGGTGAGCTTGTCCAGAGCAGGGGAGTAGGCTTCGGGGATGATGAGCTTTGACATGATTGTGAAGTATTTGTGGGTTATTCGATGATCCAGGGAGTGAAGGCAGTGTCGTCGGGCATCTGCCATTCGCCGCGCGCCCCCAGAGAGACGGGGCCGATTTTCGGTGCGTCAGGCGAGGCGTTGCGCTTGAACTGCTGCGTGAAGAACCTGCGGAAGAAGGTCTTGAGCAGGGCACGTATCTTCTCCTCGCTGTAAATGCCCTTGAAGGCATAGCATGCAAGCTGGTAGATGTTTTCTGGTAGCTCCGCGTGCTTGATGAAATGGTAGAGGAAAAAGTCGTGGAGGTCGTAGTTGCCGATGATGGATTCGGTGTGCTGTTCGCCAGGCAGAAGCTCGGGCGAGACGGGGGTGGCGTTGACGTCGCGCAGGTGGGGTGCGAGCTTTGTGTCAGACTTGCTGGCGATATATTCGACGAGCTGGCGGATGACGGTCTTGGTAATGGCTGCGTTGACACCGTACATGGCCATCTGGTCGCCGTTGTAGGTACACCAGCCCTGGGCGATTTCCGAGAGGTCGCCCGTGCCGACTA
>JAFTAC010000104.1 GCA_017458805.1 Victivallales bacterium
ACGGCCCTGGTTGACCGCCAGCAGAAGCGCTTCATCATCACGCCCCCCGTGCGCGGACAGATTTACTCCGCCGACGGCAAGGTGCTCGCGGGAAACCGTGCCCACTACGACCTGACCATCCATCCATCCCAGATGAAGACGGGGGGCAACTATATAAGAACCTCCAATGCCATCCTGAAAATTGCCACCGACCTGGAGGTGAACTTCCTGAAGCGTCCCAACAACATCGAAACCATGAAAAAGCTGCGGACGCGCATGAGACAGGACATGGCGCATCCCATCGTTCTATTCGAGAACTTGAACGAGGAGGAACTGGCCAAGTGCGCGGAAAAGACGCCTCTGCCCCAAGGGCTTTCCATCGTTCCGCGCATCGAACGCGACTATCCCATGCCTGGTATCGCCACGCACGTCCTGGGCATCACGGAATGGAAACAACGCCCCATCCCAAACCGAACAACCTACTCCGCGATGGAAATCAGCGGCTTAAGCGGTCTTGAAGGACGCTTCAACAGCGAACTTGCGGGCAAGACGGGCATCAAGGGGGTGCTCAAGGACCCAAGCGGTTTCATCTTCGACGAACTGCCCAATTCCATCGACAAGGTCGATGGTTTCGACCTTATCCTCACCTTGGACAGCAAGGCGCAGGCCGCAGCAGACGCCGCCCTCGCCGAGGCGGACATGAACTACGGCACTCGTGAAATCCCGTTCGATGACTACACCCAGCGACCAGCTGTCTTCGGTGCCCTTGTCGCCGTGGATATCCACACGGGTGGCGTTCTGGCCATCGCCTCCTCCCCCACTTTTGACCTCTCGACCTTGACCCCCACCCAACATGCGGAGATGCTCGCAGAATCCAAACCCGACCCCAAATCAAACGTTCCCCGCCTCAACCGCCTTTTCAATCGCGCTCTGCGCGGGCAATACATGCCTGGCTCCATCATCAAGCCCCTGGTTGCCCTGACGGCTCTGGAAAACAATCACATCGACATCGACACAACCTACACATGCGACGGTTATTACGCCATCGGCAACAGCCGAATCTCCTGCGCGAGGACGTATGGGCACGGCACCTTGAGCGTCCAGGAGGCCATCGCCGTCTCCTGCAACCCGTTCTTCATCCACGCGGGCATCACCTGCAAGGTTGACGCCCTGCGGCAGATGTACGAGGCCGCTGGCTTCGGCGAGGAGACTGGCTTCGAGCTGGGCAACGGCAGAGGACTGCTCCCTGGCAGAAGCCCTACGGACGCACGTCCAGGCAGGCGCTGGACGACCACCGACACAGCCTTCGCCTCCATCGGCCAGGGTTCCGTCCTCGTGACGCCTCTCCAGGCAGCGTGCTACACCGCCGCCATCGCCAACGGCGGAACGCTCTGGCGTCCCTTCATCGTCCAGAGGTTCGTCGGAATCGACGGGATGGTCATCAGTGAAACGCCTCCCAAGAAACGGCGCGATTTACCCGTTTCGGCAGAACACTTGAAAATCGTGCAGGAGGCGATGGAAATGGCGGTGAACAACCCAAGCGCATCGGCCTCTGTCATGAAAGAAGCACCCGTGCCCGTCGCAGCCAAGACAGGCACGGCGGAGGTCACGAGTTCCAAGGTCAACAAGCGCAAAAACACGTGGATAATCTGCTACGGCCCATTGCCGAAGCCCACGTTCGCCGTAGCATGCGTTCTCGAATACGGCGGTTCTGGCGGGCGCACAACCGCGCCCGTCGTTGTCAATTTCCTGAATAAATGGCTCGGGGAGGAATAGCGCTAGACAAAAAATAGCGCGAGACGGAGCTCGCGCTTCTCCATGCTATGAATAGCGCGAGACGGAGCTCGCGCTTCTCCATGCTATGAATAGAGCTCGCGCGGTAGCATGAAGATGCGCAAGCTCCGCCTTGCGCAGAAGCGAAGACTATGCCCTAAAAGTAAGGTACGTGTTTCCGACGCGCAGCTCGTCTTCGTTTTTCAGCTCATAGAGCTCGGAGGCGTTGAGGAGCTGGTCGTTGAGGAAGGTGCCGTTGGTGGCGTTTTCATCGCGCACGAAGAACTTGCCGTCCTTCTGGATGATGGAGCAGTGCTTGCGGCTCATCTCGTCATCTTCAAAGCGCAGGTCGGCCTCTGTGGCGCGACCAATCATGGTTGTCTCCTTCTGCAGTTCAACCTTACTCTGGTTACCATCCAAATCAAACTCTAGAAATGCCATTGTTCCACCTCTTATGATAAATGTTTTTCAAAATGCGATATAGTAATTTATAGCATCAAAGCCAACTTGTCAAATTGGTTTTTCTCTTTTTGAAATAGATTAATGTACTCCTGACTTTGGCACCCAGGCATCGGAACGGTAGCGCCACACAAAGCCTATGATGCG